>JACDQN010000464.1 GCA_015657575.1 Sphingopyxis sp. | reverse complement strand
TCGGCGCGCTGCTGCTCGCGATCGCGGGGGTGCGTCGTCATGCCGCTGGTCGGCAGCTTCGGCGCGGCGCAGCTGCATTTCGCGATGGTCGGCGCGGCCTTCGCGGTCGCCAAGGTCGTCGTCTATTCGATGATCGGGCTCGTCACCGACAGCCCGCGCGCGCACGCCAGCCTGACCAGCCTGATCGAAGGCATGTTCATGGTCGGCGTCCTGTCCTCCTATTGGGTGTTCAGCGCATTCATCGACCCGACCGGGCTGCGCTGGCTCGACGCCTATTGGGTGCTCGGCGCGATCACCGCGCTGGCGCTCGCGCTGCTGCTGACCGCGCCTGCCGACGAGCATCGCACGCATGAGGGCGAGGAGGCGGCCGCGGGGGAGGGCCCGCCGTTCGTCGCGATGCTGAGGCTCGTGGCGCTGCCGCTGGTTCTCGTCTTCGTCGCCTGCGCTTTCCTGTTCGTGCTGATCGAGCAGGGAATCCAGAGCTGGCTGCCCACTTTCAACAATGAGGTGCTCCACCTGCCCGCGCAGATGAGCGTGCAGGCGGCGAGCCTGTTTGCCGCCTGCCTTGCGATCGGGCGCTTCGGCGCCGGCGCGGTGATGGCGCGCTTCGACTGGTATCCGGTGCTCAACATCTGCCTGGCGGTGCTCGCGGCGCTGATCATCCTCGTCCTGCCGCTCGCCGACGGGCTCACCCCTGGCGCGATCCACAGCTGGACCGACGCACCCGTGGCGGCCTTCCTCTTTCCGCTGATCGGGATCGCGCTCGCGCCCATCTATCCGACGATCATCTCGGTGATGCTGAGCGCGATGCCCAACCGCCAGCATCCGCCGCTGATGGGGCTCGTCGTCGTCTTCTCGGCGCTGGGCGGGACGACGGGTTCGGTCATCACCGGGCAGCTGTTCGCGCATCTCGACGGGCGCACCGCCTTCACGCTGATGCTGGTGCCGACGGCAATCCTCGCCGGCGGCCTGTTCCTGCTCCGCCGCCGGATCCGCGCGCAGGGCTGAGACGCGGACCCGGCGGGCGAGGGGCTATTTCTTCTCGACCAGCTCGCGCGTCAGAAAGCCGTGGAGCATTGCGGCGCGCACCGCATCCTCGGCATGGTCGGCGCGACCGAATGGCCGCCCTCCAGATATTCGTGATAATAGACGCGGTTGCCAAATTCACCGAGACGCGCGGCGTATTTGCGCGCGTGACCGGGGTGGACGCGGTCGTCCTTGGTCGAAAGATAAAGGAAGATCGGCGGATATGTCACGCCCTTCCGGACATTCTGGTAGGGCGAATATTTCGACAAAAAGGCCCAGTCTTCGGGCACGTCGGGATCGCCATATTCGGCGACCCACGAAGCGCCCGCGAGCATCTTGTCATAGCGCCACATATCCTTGATCGGCGAGCCCGAGATCACCGCGCCGTAAAGGTCGGGGCGCTGCGTCATCGCCGCGCCGACCAGCACGCCGCCGTTCGAGCGGCCGGAGATCGCGATCTTGCCCTTGGCGCTGACGCCGGTCGCGACCAGATCCTCGGCGACCGCGTGGAGATCGTCGAAGCTGTTCTGGCGTTTCTCGCGCAGCGCCGCCTGGTGCCAGGCGGGGCCATATTCGCCGCCGCCGCGGATATTGGCGAGCACATAGGCATTGCCGTCCTCGACCCAGAACAGGCCCAAGGGGCCGGCGCGATAGGGCTGACCGGTCAGATAGCCCGGCGTCTGCGCGGCGCGGAAGCCGCCATAGGCGTGGACGAGCGCGGGCACCGAGCCGGTCGCGCTCTTTTTGCGGACGAGGAAATAGGGGATTTTCGTCCCGTCCTTCGAGGTCGCAAAGCGCTTTTCGACACTCATATCCTTCGCGTCGAAGGTTGCGGGCAGGCTTTGTACCGCCTGCGGTGCCTTGCCCTCCTGAACCGCGTACAGCGTCGGCGGCATCAGCATCGTTTCGGCGGTCGCCAGGACGGTGTCGCGTTTGGCGATCGTGCCGGCGATCGTCACCGTCGCATTGTCGGCGAGCGGGACTTGCTTCTGGCTCCAGTTGCCGGTCGTGGGATCGCGGCGCAGCGCGAACAGCTTGCCTTCGACGTCGTCGAGCGCCTTGACCCAGAGGATATTGTCGGTCGCCGCGACATTCTCGATCGCCTGCGCCTTCGTCGGCGTCATCGCGGTGACGATCGGCACCTGTCGGTCGGCCGACATGTCGGCGAGCGACAGCGAAACGAGCGAGCCCGCCGGAATGCCCGACCAGTCCTTGTTGAGGAAGATGACCAGCTGGCCGTCGATGACATCGCGGATGCTGGCGCTGTCGGGAATGATCGTCGAGATATAGCGCGAGCCATCGCTGTTCGGCAGCTTATAGTCGGCGGTGTAGAAAGTCTTGCCGCGGCTGATCATCGGCCAGCGCTTGTCGCCGTCGGTGAGCGCGAAGACGTTCATGCCGACGTCCTCGATATCACCCTCGGCGACGGTTTCTGCCGCGGCGAGCGGCGTGCCGCGCTTCCAACGCTTGACGATGCGCGGATAGCCCGACGCGGTCATGCTGCCCTCGCCATAGTCGGTCGCGACGAGCAAGGTGTCGGCGTCTTCCCATGTCACGCTGCTCTTCGCCTGCGGCAGGGTGAAGCCGCCGTCGACGAAGCTTTTGGTCGTCCGGTCCCATTCGCGCACGACATCGGCGTCGTGCCGCCCGGGCTCACCGAAACGAGGCAGCGCCGGTAATCGGGCGCCAGACAGTCGGCACCGTGCCAGACCCAGCTTTGCGTCTCCGCCTTGCCGAGCGCATCGACGTCGATCAGCACCGTCCACTCGGGCTTGCCCGCCAGATAGGCGTCGACCGGGCTTTGCCGCCACACCCCGCGCGGGTTGTTCGCGTCGCGCCAGAAATTGGTGATGACGTCGCCCATCACCTCGCCGGGGCCGGCGATCTGGCGGTCGTCGTCGAGGATTTCGCGCGCCCGCTTGCGGTCGGCCTCGAAACGGGGACGGGTCAGCAGCAGCTTGTCGGTTGCCGCATTTTCCTTTTTGACCCAGTCGAGCGCCTTCTGCCCCTCGATATCCTCGAGCCACAGATAGGGGTCGCTATTTTCCTCCGCGGCCATCGCGACGGCGGCGAAGGAACAGCTGAGGGCAAGCGCGGCGAGACTGGCGCGGATCATTTCGTTCTCCCAAGGGGCGTGGCGGCGCTGTACTAGCACCGTCAGACACCCCGATGGAAGGGGCCTATTGATCGATGATCAGCGTGCCCGGATGATGCTTGTCGAGATGGCGCTTGATGATCTTGAGGTTGCGCGTGTTCGACCGGAACATAAAGTCGAACGCGTCGCCGACAAGCGGGATCGCGCCGAGTGCCGTATCGACGCCGAGGTTGCCCATCATGCGCCAGATCTTCCACTTCGCATGCCGAGGTTGCGCGCTTCCCAGATCAGACTAGGCGCCCATCGCCGC
>JACDQN010000046.1 GCA_015657575.1 Sphingopyxis sp. | reverse complement strand
CGCGCTCGACTGCACGTACCCCTCCACCATGCTTCGCATGGTCCCCCTCCCCGTTCCGGGGAGGATCGGCTCTGCCACAATCACTTCGCTACTCCCACGCGCTGTATTTCCCACTGCAATTCGATGCCGCTCTTGTCCTTGACGCGGCGGCGGACTTCCTCGCCGAGCGCCTCGATATCGGCGCTCGTCGCCTCACCGGTGTTGATGAGGAAATTGGTGTGCTTCTCGCTGACCTGCGCGCCGCCGACGGCGAAACCGCGGCAGCCCGCTTCATCGACGAGCTGCCACGCCTTGTACCCGTCGGGATTTTTGAAGGTCGAGCCGCCGGTCTTCGACCGCAGCGGCTGCGACGCTTCGCGGCTCGCCGAGATGCGGTCCATTTCCGCTTGAATCGCTTCGGGCTCGCCCGGACGCCCGCGGAACGTCGCGCCGACGACGACCGCGCCCCCAGGCAATTCGCTGTGGCGATAGGTATAGCCAAGGTCGGCGAGCGGCAGCGTCCGGCGCTCGCCCGAACGGAGCACGACGTCGCAGTCGATCAGGATATCCTTGACCTCGCCGCCATAGGCGCCGCCGTTCATGCGGACGAACCCGCCGACGGTGCCGGGGATCGAGCGCAGGAATTCCATGCCCGCAATGCCCGCGTCGCGCGCGGTCGAGGACACGAGAATGCCCGAGGCGCCGCCGCCGCAACGCAGCGTCGTCGCATCAATGGCTTCGACCTTAGCGAACGCCTTGCCGAGCCGGACGACGACGCCTGGAAAGCCGCCATCGCGAACGATCAGGTTCGACCCGAGCCCGAGCGCCATCACCGGCACGGCGGGATCGAGATCGCGCAGGAAATCGGCGAGATCGTCGGCGTCCTTGGGCTCGAACAGCCAGTCGCCGGCCCGCCCGACTTGAACCAGACGAGCGGCGCCAGCGGAGCCTTCGCCGTCAACTTGCCGCGAACGGCCGGGATGGTGGCGGTGGTCATATTCCGATCCTCCCCACTTGTGGGGAGGTGGCAGACGCGGAGCGGCTGGCGGAGGGGGCTATCGTGGCCCGCCGACACAGCGTGAGGACGCGAGCCCCCTCCACCGCTTCGCGGTTCCCCTCCCCGCAAGCGGGGAGGATTATGGACAGTCCGCTCACGCCGCGCTCTCCACCGCCGCAGCGAGGCCCGCCGCCATCTTGGTGATGTCGCCCGCGCCGAGGCAGATGATCATGTCGCCGGCACCAAGCTCGCCCGCCGCGATGCTCGCAGCGATGCTGGCGGCGAGCGCGCTCGCATCGGCCACGATGCTCGCCTGACGATGGCCGCGATCCCGCAGCCCCGCCACCAGCGAATCCGACGACACGCCGTCGATCGGACTTTCCCCCGCGGCATAGACGGGCAGCGCAAGCACCATATCGGCGTCGTTGAACGCCTGCTGGAAATCATCCATATGATCGCGAAGCCGGGTAAATCGGTGCGGCTGGACGACGCCGACGACGCGCCCGGCGCCGACTCCCTCACGCGCCGCCGACAGCACCGCGCGGATTTCGACGGGATGGTGCGCATAATCGTCGATCACGGTGACGACGCCGCTCTCGACCGCAATCTCCCCGACCTTGGTAAAGCGACGCTTTACCCCCGCAAAGCCGTTGAAGCCCGAGACGATCTTGTCGTCCGAAACGCCCATGTGCAGCGCCACCGCAATCGCGGCGAGCGAGTTCTGGACATTGTGGCGGCCCGACATCGGCAGGTGGATACCCTCGATCGTCCGGCTATTGCCGTCACGGTCGCGCACGACGACGTCGAAGCGGTTGCCGTCGGCACCGGGCACAACATTGGTGCCGCGCACATCGGCCTGCGCCGAAAATCCATAGGTCACGATCCGGCGGTCGCGGATGCGCGGGATGATCGCCTGCACCTCGGGATGGTCGAGGCAAAGCATCGCCGCGCCGTAGAAGGGGACGTTCTCGATAAACTCAACGAAGGCATCCTTGATCGCGTCGAAGCTGCCATAATGGTCGAGATGTTCGGGATCGATGTTGGTGACGACCGCGATCGTCCCGTCGAGACGCAGGAAGCTGCCGTCGCTCTCGTCGGCCTCGACCACCATCCAGTCCGATGCACCGAGACGCGCGTTCGAGCCGTAATTGTTGATGATGCCGCCGTTGATCACCGTCGGGTCGATCCCGCCCGCGTCCAGCAAAGCGGCGACAAGGCTGGTCGTGGTCGTCTTGCCGTGCGTCCCCGCGATCGCGACGGTCGATTTGAGCCGCATCAGCTCGGCGAGCATTTCGGCGCGGCGGACGAGCGGGATGCGCTGCGCCAGCGCCGCCTCCACCTCCGGGTTGCCGCGCTTCACCGCCGTCGAGGTAACGACGACCGCCACGCCGTCGACGTTCGACGCCTCGTGCCCGATCGCGACCTTGATCCCGCGCTTGCGGAGGCCCTCGACCACATAGCTATCGGCGATGTCGCTGCCCTGCACCTGATAGCCGAGGTTGTGCATCACCTCGGCGATGCCGGACATGCCGATGCCGCCGATACCGATGAAGTGGATGGTACCGATATCGGTCGCGACGCCGCGCATCACCGATCTCCCGCGCGCGTGGCGGCCACGCTGCCGGCGACCGCCGCGCTGCGCGAAGGCGAACCGACGCGGATGACATCCATCATCGGCGGCGCGGCAAGCGATTCGACCAGATCGGCAAGGTTGTGCGTCGCTTGCGGAAGACCGCAGCTTGCGGCACGCTCGGCCGCCTCTTCCAGCGCACCGGGTTCGAGCGCCATGCGCTGGATATGCTTCGCGACTTCGGCGGCGGTGAAATCAGGCTGCTGGAACGAAATCGCCCCGCCCGCCTGAACCAGATCGACGACATTGTACGTCTGGTGATCGTCCATCGCGCTCGGATAAGGCACGAAGATCGCCGGGCGCCCCGCACAGGCGAGCTCGGCGACGGTCGACGCGCCCGCGCGCGCGATAACCAGATGGGCCCAGCGCAGCCGCTCGGGGAAGTCGGTGATGTAGGAGGCGCATTCGGCCGCAACCCCGAGCTCGGCATATTTGGCGCGCACCCCCTCGATATCGTCTTCGCGGCACTGCTGCACGACCTGCAACCGGTCGAGCAGCGCGCGCGGCAGCATCGCGACCGCGGCGGGCACGACGTCGCTGAGCACCGTGGCGCCAAGACTGCCCCCGACGACGAGCAGGCGGAAGATGCCGTCCTCGGGCAGCGGCGGGAATCCGTCCTCGCGGATCGCGATGATCTCGTCGCGCACCGGATTGCCGGTGATGTGGAGCTTCGCTTCATGCCCCGCGGGAAAGCGCTGGATATTATGATAGGCGACCGCGACCGCATCGACGCGCGGCGCCATCAGCCGGTTGACGCGGCCGAGCACGGCATTCTGCTCGTGCAGCACCCGCGGCCGCTTCGTCGCGCCCGCCGCGAGCAGGCTGGGAAGCGAGGGATAGCCGCCGAAACCGACGACGACCGCTGGATCGAATTCCTCGATCAGGTCGATGGCCATGCGCCGCCCCTTGCGGATCGCCAGCGCCGCGCGCACCCAACCGACCGGCCCACCCGACACGCGGCCGGCGGGCAGAACATGCGTGTCCATCTCGGCGGGAGCGCCCGGAATCTTCAGCCCCCGGTCGTCGCTGACCAGCGCGACGCGGTGCCCGCGCGCGATCAACTCGCCCGCAAGGGCATAGGCGGGCAGCATATGTCCCCCCGTCCCGCCGGCGGCGAGAAGGAAGTGGCGCGTCGCGGTCATTTTGGGGCGCTCATTTCTTGTTCCAGTTTCGGGTCATCGATACCCGCGCCGCATAGGGGTTTCGCCGGGTCAGCGACAAGAGCAAACCCATCCCGATCGACAAGGCGATGAACGACGAGCCGCCATAGCTGATAAACGGCAGCGTCATCCCTTTCGACGGGAACAGCTGGGTGTTCACCGCCATATTGATCGTCGCCTGCCCGCCGAACTGCGCGATCAGGCCCGCGACGGCGAGGATCAGGAAGCTGTCCTCCTCGTCGAGCAGGCGCACGAGCACGCGCACGATGATCGCGAGATAGAGGATCGCGATCGCGATGCACGCGATCATCCCGAACTCCTCGCCGATGACCGAAAAGATATAGTCGGTGTGCGCCTCGGGCAGCTGGAACTTGGCAAGCCGGCGCCGGGGCCGGTGCCGATCAGCCCGCCCGCGGTCAGCGTTGCATGCGCCTTGTCGACCTGAAAGCTGTCGCCTTCGGCAAACAGCCAGATGTTGATGCGCTGCTGCGCGACCGGATAAAAGAAATAGGCGAGCACGAGGCCGACGAGTCCGGAAACGCCAAGCCCGGCCAGAATGCGCATCGACAGCCCCGCGACCATCACCAGCACAAGCCATGTCGCGATGAAGATGATCGTCTGTCCCAGGTCGGGCTGGCCCATCAGCAGCACCGCGATGATGCCCGTGAAGACGAGTGACAGCGGCACCACCGGCAGGCTCTGGTCATGCAGGCGCAGCGACAGGACCCAGGCCAGCGATACGGCGAAGAAGGGTTTGAGGAACTCCGATGGCTGGAGGCGGAAGATACCGCTGCCGATCCAGCGCTGCGCGCCGTTCACCGACGTGCCGACAAGCGGCACGAGGAAAAGCAGCAACATGAAGGCGATCGTGCCATAGATGGCGAAACGCCGCGCCTGCGCCTTGGGCAGCATCGACACCGCGAGCATCACCGGCACGCCGACCAACACCCACATCAGCTGGCGATAGAAATAATAGAGCGGATCGAGGCTGGCCGTCGCGGTCGACAATTTCTGCGCTGCGACCGGCGACGCCGCAGCGACCGCGACGAGCCCGACCGCGACAAGCATCGACACGAGCAACAGCAGCACACGGTCGATTTCCCAGAACCACAGGCCGAGCGGCGTGCGGTCGGCGCGGCTGAGGCGCGGGCCGCGCCGCTTGACCGTGCGCGTGGCCGCGATCACCGGCCTTTCGGTTGCGTCCATATTGTCGGTCCCCCCGTTCATGTCGTCAGCCACCGCCCAATGCCTGAACCAGCCCGCGGAAGACGTCGCCCCGCTGCTCATAATCCTTGAACTGGTCGAACGACGCGCAGGCCGGCGACAGCAGCACGATATCGCCCGGCTTCGCCGCCGCGGCCGCCTGTTTCACCGCGGTTGCCATGTCGCCCGAGCACTCGACCGCAATCGCATCGCCGATCTCGGCCGCAAAGGGCTCCATCGCCTCGCCGATCAGGTAGGCGCGCTTCACATGACCGAACCACGGATGGCACGCCGCCAGCCCGTCGCCCTTGGCCTTGCCCCCGGCAATCCAGTGCAAACGCTGGTCCGGCGCCGGCGGAAAAGCCGCCAGCGCCGGTGCAGCGGAAGCCGCGTTGGTAGCTTTGCTGTCATTGAACCAGCTGACCCCCCCGACTTCGCCGACCAATTCCATACGATGCGGAAGCGATTTATAGGTCGCGAGCCCCCGCTCGATCTGTTCGTCATTCAACCCCAGCACGCGGCACACGGCGATTGCGCACACCGCGTTCTGCGCATTGTGCGGGCCCTGCAGCGCGGGCCAACGCGCCTGATCCACCGGGTCGATATCCTTGCCCGACACGCGGTGGAGGCGGTGGTTGATGCGGCTCGCGATCATTTTCGACGGATCGTCGTCGACCGCGACGATCGCGACCTGATCGCGGTGCTGGAGTCCGAACAATCGCTCCTTCGAGGCCGCATAGCCGGTGAAGCCGTCGTAGCGGTCGAGATGGTCGAGGCTGAGGTTGGTGAGCACCGCGACATCGCAGGCAAGGCTGTGCGACAGGTCGATCTGGTAGCTCGACAGCTCGAGCACATAGACCCCGACGCCATTTTCATTGGGCGCAAGCGGATCGCGGCTGAGGATCGGCAGGCCGATATTGCCGCCCATCAGCACCGGGACGCCGGCGCTTTCCAGCATATGCGCTACGAGTGCGGTCACCGTCGACTTGCCGTTGGTGCCGGTGATGCCGACAACCTTGTGCGGTGGCAGTTCGTCCCGCGCCTCGGCGAACAATTCGACGTCGCCGATCACCGGCACCTGCGCCTCGCGCGCGTGCGCCGCGATCGGGTGGCGATTCAGCGGCACACCCGGCGACACCACGACGCCCGCAAAGCCGATCAGGTCGATGTCGAGCGGATTGCCGATATCCGCGCCCAGCGCCATCGCGTCGTCGCGCGCTTCCTCGCGGTCGTCCCAAGCGGTGACGCCCGCGCCGCTGGCGACGAGCGCCTCGACGGTCGCCAGACCCGAGCGCGCCAGTCCCAGCACCGCATAGCGGCGGCCGGCAAAGGCGCGCGAGGTGATCACCGCAGCTTGAGCGTCGCGAGCCCTGCGAGCGCAAGGACGATCGAGACGATCCAGAAGCGGATGACGACGGTGGATTCGGGCCAGCCCAATTGCTCGAAATGATGGTGGATCGGCGCCATGCGGAACACGCGCTTGCCGGTGCGTTTGTACCAGAAGACCTGGATGATCACCGATAGCGCCTCGACCACGAACAGCCCGCCGACGAGCACCAGCACCAGTTCATGCTGCGCGGTCACTGCAATCGTCGCGAGCGCGCCGCCGAGCGCGAGGCTGCCGGTATCGCCCATGAACACCGCCGCGGGCGGCGCGTTGAACCACAGAAACGCCAGACAGGCGCCAATGATCGCAGCGGCGAACACCGCCAGCTCACCCGCGCCGGGGACGTGCGGGATGCCCAGATATTCGGCGAATTTCACATTGCCCGACAGATATACGATGACGAGGAAGGTCAGGCTGGCGATGATGACCGGGAAGGTCGCAAGCCCGTCGAGCCCGTCGGTCAGGTTCACCGCATTGCCGAAACCGACGATCAGAATCATCGCAAAAGATAGTAGAGCGGCCCGAGTTCGAGCACGATGCCGCTGAGGAAGGGGAGATACAGGTCGGTGCCGGTGCGCGAAACGATCAGCGTCACCGCGACGCCCGCGATGATGAACTCGATCAGCAGGCGAATACGCCCCGGAATTCCCCGATGACTGGCCTTGGTGACCTTGTCGAGATCGTCGAGGAAGCCGACCGCGGCGAACCCGCCGGTGACAAAGATGCAGGCCCAGACGAACCGGTTCGAGAGGTCCATCCACAGCAGCGCCGAGATCATCAGCGAAATCAGGATCATCAGCCCGCCCATCGTCGGCGTGCCCTTTTTCGCGAGATGGCTTTGCGGGCCGTCGTCGCGGATCGGCTGTCCCTTCCCCTGCCGCATGCGCAGCATCAGGATGAAACGCGGGCCGATCCACAATCCGATGATCAGCGCGGTCGCGACCGCGGCGCCCGAGCGAAAGCTCAGATAGCGGATGAGGTTCAAGACCCCCGGAAAGCCCAGCCATTCCGCCAGCCAGTAAAGCATCAATAATCCCCGTTGGTCAGCGCCGTCACGACATGCGACAGGCCGACGCTGTTAGAGCCCTTGACCAGCACGGTATCCCCCGGACGGATCAGGTCCTTCAGCCGCTCCACCGCAGCCGAATGCGCGGGCACATGCTCGAAATCGATGCGCCCCTCAAGCGCTTTGGCGAGCGGCGCCATCTCGGCGCCGACAAGCAGGGCGAATTGCACGCCTGCTGCGACGAGCGGAGCCGCGAGCCCCTCATGATAGGCGTCGCCGCCCGGACCGAGCTCCTTCATCGCGCCGAGAATCGCCACCTTGCGGTCGCCGGATTCGCTGGCAAGCTGCCCGATCGTCGCGGCCATCGACGCCGGATTGGCGTTATAGCTTTCGTCGATCACCAGGATCGCGCCGCCCGGCGTCTCGACGCGGTGGCGCGCGCCGCGGCCTGCGAGCCCGCCCATCTCGGCAAAGGCGAGCCCCGCCGCGGGCAGGTCGCCGCCGACCGCCTTCACGGCCGCGAGCACCGCGAGCGAATTGGACACCCAATGCGCCCCCGCCTGCGCGATGGTGAAGCAGAGCAGCGCATCCTGCACCTGCGCGGTGACGAGCGAGCCGCCCTGCCCGTCGGGCAACCAGTCGACCGCGCGCACGTCGGCGCCTTCGTTCAACCCGAAGCTGACGACATGCGCCGCATGCTGCTCGGCCTTGGCGCGAAGCCGCGCATAATGCGGGCTGTCGAACGGGACGATGGCAGTGCCGCCGGGTTCGAGCCCTTCGAAAATCTCGCCCTTGGCGTCGGCAATCGCCTCTTCGCCGCTAAAAAATTCCAGATGCGCGGGGGCGATGGTCGTGACGATAGCGACGTGCGGGCGCACCATGCGCGTCAGCGCGGCCAGCTCGCCCGCATGGTTCATTCCCATTTCGAAAATGCCGAAATCGGCGGTCGAGGGCATCCGCGCGAGGCTCAGCGGCACGCCGACATGATTGTTATAGCTTTTGACCGAGCGATGCGCCTTGCCCGGACGGAACCGGTCGAGCGCGGCGAACAGCGCCTCCTTCGTCCCCGTCTTGCCGGCCGACCCGGTCACGCCGATAATCCGGCCGTGGCTGCGCGCGCGCGACGCAATACCGAGCGCGTTCAGCGCCGCGGCGCTGTCGGTCACGCGGACATGCGGATGGGCAATGTCGGTTTCGCAGACGATACCGGCGGCACCCGCGGCAATCGCCTTGTCGATGAAGCCATGGCCGTCGGCGACCTCGCCCTTCATCGCGACGAACAGGTCGCCATTCGTCACCTCGCGCGAGTCAAAGGCGACGCCCTGCACGGTGAAATCGGCGCTCGCGCGGCCTTCGGTGGCGGCGGCGATGGCGCGGGCGGTCCACAGAGGATTCATGCGGCACATTCGCGCGCGACGGCGACATCGTCAAAGGGCACGACGCGCATGTCGTCGCCCCTGCCGATGATCTGACCCTGTTCGTGCCCCTTTCCGGCGATGCAGACGATATCCTCGGCGCGCGCCTCGGCGATCGCGGCGGCAATCGCGGCGCGGCGGTCGCCGATGACCTGCGCGCCCGGCGCCCCTGCCGCGATGGCGGCGCGAATGACGGCCGGGTCCTCGCCGCGCGGATTGTCGTCGGTGATGATCGCGACATCGGCCTTGGCAGCGGCGACCCTGCCCATTTCGGCGCGCTTCGCCTGATCGCGGTCGCCGCCGGCGCCGAAGACGAGGATCAATCGCCCCGCCGCGTGCGGGCGCAATGCGTCGAGCGCCGCGTCGATCGCATCGGGTGTGTGGGCATAATCGACATAGACCGGCGCACCCGACTTCGTGATCGCCGCGCGCTCCAGGCGACCGCGCACCGGCTGGAGTCGACCGAGATTGGCGAGAGTCTGCCCTGCGTCGCCACCCGTCGCGATGACGAGCCCGGCCGACACCAGCGCGTTGGCGACCTGATAGGCGCCGATCAGCGGCAATTCGACCTTCTGCGTCCGATCGCCCGCCGCAATCACGAGCGACTGCCCGAGCTGGGTCGGCGCGCGCGAGACGAGCCGCAACGTTTCGCCCTGCGTCCCGACGGTGAGCAGGCGGACGCCGCGCGCCTCGACCGCCTCGATCACCGGCGCCGAATAATCGTCGTCGGCCCAGACGACCGCCGCCCCGCCCTGCTCGACCACGTCGGTAAACAGGCGCAGCTTGGCCTGAAGATAGGCGTCCATCGTGCCATGATAGTCGAGATGATCGTGGCTGAGATTGGTGAAGGCCGCCGCCTTTACCGGCAATCCCTCGGTCCGATACTGGTCGAGACCATGGCTCGACGCTTCGAATGCCGCGTGCGTCACACCCTCGACCGCGAGGCCCGACATGTTCGACAGGAAGGTCACGATGTCGGGCGTCGTCAGCCCGGTCGAGGCGCTGTCCATCGACGTCGTGATACCGAGCGTGCCGATCGACGCCGCGTTGAACCCTGCCATCCGCCACAGCTGGCGCGTCATCTCGACGGTCGAGGTCTTGCCGTTCGTGCCGGTGACCGCGACGCAGGTCGCGGGAAAGCGGTGAAAAAAGCGCGCCGCGATATGGGCAAAGGCGCGCCGCGGATTGCGATCGGCGATATGAACCGCACCTTCGACCCTCGCCTCGGGCCGCGCGACCACCGCAATCGCGCCCGCCGCGACCGCGGCCGGGATGAAATCCTCGCCGTTGAATTTCTCGCCGACGAAGGCGCCGAAGATCGTGCCCGGCGCAACCTTGCGGTGATCGATGGCGAGCCCGGTGACGACCGGGTCCGCGCCTGCCAGCAATTGATCCGCGAGCAGCGCCGCCAGACGCATTATTCGCTTTCCCCGTTCTTCCAGAGCAGCGGGGTCAGTTCGGATACGTCGACGTCGCGGCTTTCGTCGGGGAAGACGCCGAGCATCGGACCCGCGCGCATGACGACCTTGCGAACGACAGGCGCCGCGGTCCAGCCCGCGGTGCGCTGGCCCGAGCTATAGGCATTGCCCTTGGGCTCGTCGACCATCGCGACGATCACATAGCGCGGATTGTCCATCGGGAAGGCGGCGGCAAAGGTCGCGACGACCGAGCTGCGGCGATAGCCGCCGACGCCCGGCTTTTCGGCGCTGCCGTCTTGCCGCCGACGCGGAAACCCGGCGCGTCGGCCTGCTTGCCCGTACCGTCGGAGACGATCAGGCGCAGCAGCTGGCGCATCCGCGCGCTCGTCGCCGCCTTGAACACGCGGCGGCCCTCGGGCGGCGCCTGGTTGCCGAGCTTGGTCACCGTTGCGGGGCGATAGATGCCGCCGTTGACCAGCGCGGCATAGGCGCTGGCCAGATGCAGCGGCGTCACCGCAATGCCATGGCCATAGCCCGTCGTCATCGTCGTCAGCCGGCCCCAATCCTTGGGCCACAAAGGAAAGGCGCGATCTTTCAGGTCGATGCCCGGGCGGCCGTCGAAGTCGAGGCTGCGGAACATCGCCTCCATCTTTTCGCGGCCGAGTTCGTCGGCGATCCGTGCGGTCACGATGTTCGAGCTGTGGATCAGCGTTTCGGGGACGTTGAGCCAGCGGTTCGACGGGTGGCTGTCGCGGATGCGGAAGCCCGCGATCGCGAGCGGCGCGGTCGCGTCATAGCGGCGCGCCATGCTCGTCACCGAACCCGCGTCGATCGCGGCGGCAACGGTCAGCGGCTTGAACGTCGATCCCAGCTCGTAAAGATTATAGGTCACCGCATTGCGGCGCGCCGACGGATCCTCGCCGCGAAGCTTGTTCGGATTATAGGTCGGCAGCGACGTCATCGCGAGCACTTCGCCGGTGTGGACGTCGAGGATGATCCCTGCGCCACCGATCGCCTCGAGATTGGCCACGGCGCTGCCCAGTTCGCTTTCGAGCACCCCCTGTACGCGCGCGTCGATCGACAGCGCGAGCGGATCGCCGCGCGTCGCCTTGTCGATCAGGCGGCCGTCATAGGCGGCCTCGACGCCGGTGACGCCATGCCCCGCCGCGTCGGTGAAACCCAGCACATGCGCGGCAAGGCTCAGCTGCGGATAGAGCCGCTCCTTCTCGCGCGGAAAATCGAAACCGACATCGCCGATCGCGTTCACCGCCGCGACCTGATCGGGCAGTGCACGGCGGCGGATATAGGTCGGACGCGGCCCGCCGAGCTTCGCCAGAAACTCCTCACGCGGCGTGTCGGGGAAGATCTTGACCAGTTCGTCGGCCAGATACTGCTTGTTGTTGAGCAGCTTCGACGGGACGACGCGGATCGAATAGCCGTCGATCGTGCGCGCCAGCGGTACGCCGTGGCGATCGACGATGTCGGCGCGCGCCGGCACGAACGCCGCCGACCCATTGCCGCGCCCCGACCCGGTGTCGAACAGCGCGAAATAGACGAGCCGCACCGACACGAGGAAAAAGGCCGCCATGAACAGCAGCATCAGGATCATCAGCCGCTGCTGCGCGGTCAGCAGGATCTGCTGCCGGACTCCGGCGGTACGGACTCGGGTCGGACGGACGACCAGCGTGTTCATTGGCCCGATTTGCCTCCCGCTGCTTCACGCGCCGCCGCCCGCTTGAGGTCCGCGAGCGTCGATTCGGCGAGAAGCTGGTCCTCGATCATGCGCAGCTGTTCGCGGCGGCGGGTCGGCGTCATGCGCGGTTCGGCGTCGCTGCGCACCTCGGGCGGCGCCGCCTGCGCCAGCACGATCTTCTTCTCCGCCGGCTTGGCGACCGGGCTGGCAGTGGGCGCATCGGGCACCGCGACGGGCGAGACCATCGCCATCAGCACCGGCGCAACCTCGTTCGCACCGCGGGCGCGCGGCACGCGGTCGAGCGAGGCGAGCTGGCGCTCATTCTCCAGATATTGCGAAGCCGACGGCGCCGAATAACCGAAGGTATCGGCGTTCCACTGCTCGAGCTGGCGCATCGAGGCGCGCACCGCGAGCTCGGATTCGAGATAGCGGATATTGCCCTGCGTGCGGTCGATCTGCTTTTCGATGCGCGCGAGCTCGCTGCGCGTCGCCGCAACCTTCAGCGATACGGGATAGAGCATCATCGCAAAGATGAGCACGAGCAGGACCAGGCCGATTCCCTGGAGCTTGCGGGCCGCCATCAGCATGAGATCGCCTCCTTCGTCATCGTATCGCCCGGCCAGGCCGGAGCCGCGGTGCGCACCGCGCTGCGCAAAGTCGCCGAGCGCGCGCGCGGATTGCGCGCTTCTTCGGCCTTGCCCGGTCGCACCTTGCGTGCCGGGGTCTGGAAAGTGGGGGCCCGCGCCGCAGCGACCGGCGCGGGCCGGTGACGCGAACCGGCGGCATCGCCTCCGCTCCGTTCGCGCAGGAAATTCTTCACGATGCGATCCTCGGTGCTGTGAAAGCTGACCACGGCAAGCCGGCCGCCGGGACGCAATACGCGCTCCGCAGCGGCCAGACCCGCGACCAGCTCGTCGAGTTCGCCGTTGATGTGGATACGAATGGCCTGAAAGCTCTTGGTCGAGGGATCCTTCGGCGCGCCGGGCGGGTGGCGCAGCGCCTTGCGGATCACCGTCGCCAGTTCGGCGGTGCGCGACAGCGGGCGTGCCGCGACGATCGCGCGCGCGACGCGGCGCGACTGACGCTCGTCGCCATAGTGGAAAAGCACGTTGGCGATCTCGTCTTCGTCCGCGCGGTTCAGCCACTCGGCGGCGCTTTCGCCCTCCTGCGCCATGCGCATGTCGAGCGGACCGTCCTTCTGAAACGAAAAGCCGCGCTCGCCCTGGTCGAGCTGCATCGACGACACGCCGATGTCGAAGGTGATACCATCGACGCTCTCGATGCCGCGCTCGGCGAGCAGCCGGTCGATCTCGCCGAAGCGGCCGTGGATCAGCGTCAGCCTGCTGTCGGCCTCGGCAACCAGCGCCTGCCCTTCGGCGATCGCGTCGGGGTCGCGATCGCAGGCGACGACCTCGGCGCCCGCGGCGAGCATCGCGCGCGTATAGCCGCCCGCGCCGAAGGTCGCATCGACATGGCGCTCACCCGGGGCAATGGCGAGCGCGGCAATGACTTCTTCGCGGAGGACGGGGTCGTGGCGGGGGTCGCGGGGCAGATCGGCAGGACGGTCGGTCATTTGCGCCCCTTCCCCTTGGTCTCGGCCCAAGCGGCGGCGAGCCGCTGCAGCACCGGGTCGGCCTCGACACATTCGGCGAGCGTCGGCAGCCACCAGATTTCGAAGCGGCGGCCCGAACCGACGAACGCGGTCGCGCCGGCATCGCCGACGCGATCGCGCGCGGTGAAGTTGGGAAGGAAGCGCCCGCTGTCGTCGAGCGCATAGGGCTCGGTATAGCTGAAGCGCTTCTTCGACGCGGCGTCCTCGTCGAAATCGAGGTTGCGCGCGAGCGCGGTGTCGCGGTCGCGCTCGATCTCGTCGATCAGCCGGTCATACTGGTCCTGGCCATAGGCGACGAGGCACGGCAGCTTTTCGTGGAAACCGACCCAAAGCACGCGCTGGCCGTCCGCATTGAGGGGCACATTGTTGCGGAACTGCGAGGGGACGGCGATGCGTCCCTTGCCATCGATCGCGGCGAAGTTGGTACCCGAATAACGTCCGGGCGTCACAACCGCCATCGCAATGCCCCCCGTTCTCGCGCGTCCGGGCAAAACTTCCCTGTCCGCGAAATCGCTGATTTCACGCGAAAAGACTCAGGTGGAGATTGCCCCTCTCCGATCTCATGCCTATCAACTATGGATCGGGGTGAAAAGGGGTAAATTGGGGTGAAATAGGGAATCTACCCCCAAATTGCCGTGAAACGAGGGTAAAATCGGGGCGTAGTGGGTCGATCCGGGACGAACACCGTCCGGATGGAGCTGACAGACTAGGGAAAACAGGGACAGACGGCGCCTCAGTGGCGGGGGCGAATCCACAAGGGTTTGAAACCGCTACGCGTCCCGCCGCGCAGCGTATCGGTCAGCCAGGCGAGATTGTCCGAGCGCCGGAGCCAGGGCGCCGCCGCCACCGGCGACTGCCAGAGGCTGGCGTCGAGCATATCGGCATCGCCGACGAGCCAGAGCCTGCCGCCGTCGCATCGCACGACCAGCCCGTCGCCATATCCGTGGCAGCCCGAAGGCAGCCTGACGAAGCGCCCCGCCGAATGAAGCCGGAGCATCGACCCCTCGGGACCGACCGAGATCCTCGCATCCCCTGCCCCGTCCGCCGCGGGCGCGGCGAGTTCGATGCCCCAATGGTCGAGCAGCGGCGTCAGCAGGCTGGTGACCGGCGGATTGCGCGGATCGCCGAGCGGTCGCGGCGGCGGCCAGCTCGACAGCGCGTCGGCGAGGATGACGATGCGCCCGCCTCGCCCCCGATGCGCGTCGATACGCACCAGATCGTGCGGCGACAACGCGCGCGGATGCGCGAGGAGCACCGTCGCATCGGGCGGCAGCTCGCCGTCCAGCGTATCGACCATCTTGAGGTCGACCGCGCGTTCGAGCGCCGCGAGCGCGGGCAGGTCGGCGGGCCCCTCCGCCAGCATCTGCGCAAGGTCGTCGCCGCCTCCGCCCCAGCGCAGCGGCAGGCTGGTGAGCATCACCACCTGCGGCCGGGCGCCGTCAATTTTGTCATCATAGGCAGCAGCGTTAAGCGCCTGCCCCGCGGCGAACCAGAGCATCGTGACGAAAAGGAAAGCCGGCCAGCGCACGAAACGGCGCCAGCCGCGCGCACCCCGCTCCACGGCACAGGCGATCGTCACGGCAATCGCCCCCGCGAGCAGGACCGCCGCCAGCTGGCCCGCCGCCATCCGTCCGGCAAGCAGCCCGTGAAGCGCGGCCTGCACGGCCAGCAGGGCCAGCATCGCCGCCCCGGCAAGCCACCAGCGCCGCCGCGCGGCGCGGCGCGCGTCAGCCTCGCAAAGCCAAGCGCACCCGGCATCAGAAACGGAATCGCCAGCGCGGCATCGATGCGCCCGAGCAGCGCCTGCCCGCCCACGACCCACGCCAGCAGCAGCGCCGGCGCGGCATAAGCCGCCATCAGCAGGACCGTCCGCCCGGCCCCGGCGGCGCGCGGGGCGATCACTGCGCCGACTGGCGCGCGCGCTGGAGCGTGGGGTCGGGTTCGAGGTCGGGAACGGTCGATGGCGCAGGCTGCGGCACCTTCACTCCCGACGGCGTGTTTTGCTCCTTGGCATCGCCCGACACCGGCTGCACGCCAAGCTCCTCGAGCGGCGCGCTGCCTGCCTTTTGCGTGGCGCCGGGCAGCTTTTCCGACTCGATCTCGGCGTTCTGGACCGCATTCTCGCGGGCCCGGTCGCCGATCAGCCCGGCCATGCCGACCAGCAGCAGCACCGTCAGCACGCCCGCGATACCGATCTGCATCCGCCGCATCGTGTCGTTCACGGGCGGCGGCGGAACGGGCGCGGGCTTTTCGGCCGTGCGTTTCAAATTCATGCCGCCACCTCCGCCAGGCCTTTGCTCGCCAGCCATTCGGGGTTGTAGAGGGTCGACAGATAGCGAAAGCCGCTGTCGCACAATATGGTCGCGATGCGCTTGCCCGGCCCCAGCTGCCGCGCCAGCGCCATCGCGCCCGCGACGTTGATCCCCGAAGACAGGCCGAGGCACAGCCCCTCCTCGTCCAGCAGCTGGCGCACTACGGCGAGCCCTTCGGCGTCGGAGATGCGGAACTGCGTGTCGATCGGCGCACCCTCCAGATTGGCGGTGATGCGGTTCTGCCCGATCCCTTCGGCGACGCTCGACCCCTCGGGCTTCAGCTCGCCGCACTGATAATAATTATAGAGCCCGGCGCCATGCGGATCGGTCAGCGCGACGACGATATCCGGATCATGCGCCTTCAGCCCCAGCCCCGTGCCCGCGATCGTCCCGCCGGTGCCCGCGGCGCAGGTGAAGCCGTCGACGCGGCCCTCCATCTGCTCCCATATCTCCTCGGCGGTGCCGAAGATATGCGCCTTGCGGTTCGCGATATTGTCGAACTGGTTGGCCCAGATCGCATTGTCGGTCTCCTCGGCGATGCGGCGCGAGGTGTGGACGAAATGGCCGGGGTTGGCGAAGGGCGCGGGCGGGACGAGCACCAGCTCGGCACCCAGCGCGCGGATCGTCGCCATCTTCTCGGCGCTCTGGTTGTCGGGCATGACGATGATCGTCTTGTACCCCAGCGCATTGGCGACGAGCGCCAGCCCGATGCCGGTATTGCCCGCGGTCCCCTCGACGATCGTCCCGCCAGGGCGCAGGCTGCCGTTCGCTTCGGCGTCGCGAACGATATAGAGCGCGGCGCGGTCCTTCACCGATCCGCCGGGATTGGCATATTCGCACTTGCCCCAGATTTCGCAGCCGGTGGCTTCGCTCGGCCCTTTCAGCAACACCAGCGGGGTGTTGCCGATAAGCGCGAGGCTGTTTTCCGCTATGGTCATGACCGTGATTTAGGGCGGCGGCCTGCGCGTCGCAAGACAGCTTCTGTTGTCGGGGCAGAGGGCGGACTTTGCGTAGGGGCGGCTTTGGAGTGGGGAGGGGACCTAACCGATCCTCCCCGGAACGGGGAGGGGGACCAGCGAAGCTGGTGGAGGGGCACGGGCGGGTTACCTTGCCGGCGAGGTAGCGCATCACAGCTTCGTTGCCGGATATGAGCGGCTTGTCACTTCGGCGCCGCGCAACCCCCCCCGTGCCCCTCCACCACCCTTCGGGTGGTCCCCCTCCCCCTGCGGGGGAGGATCTGCGTCCGCTTTCGCCCGAAATCCGCCCCTTCCCCGTTGCCCCATCGACGGACAGCATCCTCACCCCGACGAACGGCAGCAACTCGCCCTTGTCATTGTGACAGTATATCATTACTGGATGCGCCCTCGACCGATCACTAGAAACAGGATTCCCTCTCCCCATGCGCTTGCTCTCTTCCGCCGGTTTCACGCTTGCCCTCGTCCTTTCGGCCCCCGCCTTCGCGCAGGACCGCGCCACCGGCGGCAGCGACGACGACCTGCACACCGGCGACCCGATCATCGTCACCGCGCCCTATGTCCGCAGCCTCGACATCCTCGGCAACGTCTCGGTGCTCGACGGCGACGAGCTGGCGCGCGACATCCGCGGCCAGATCGGCGACACGCTGACGCGGCAACCGGGCGTCTCGGCGACCAGCTTCTCGCCCGGCGCCTCGCGCCCGGTGCTGCGCGGCTTTTCGGGCGAACGCGTCAAGGTTTTGACCGACGGCATCGGCTCGATCGACGCGTCGAACACGTCGGCGGATCATGCGGTGACGATCGACCCGCTGACCGTCGAGCGCGTCGAAATCCTGCGCGGCCCCGCGGTGCTGCTGTTCGGCAGCCAGGCGATCGGCGGCGCGGTCAATCTGTTCGACCGCCGCATCCCCCGCAAGGTGCCCGCCGACCATGTCCATATCGACGCGATCGGCGGCTATGCGACCGCCGCGAACGACCGCAACGTCGGCAGCTCGATCGACGTCGCGCTCAGCCCGCAGGTCGTCGCGCATCTCGACGGCAGCTGGCGCAAGACCGGCGACATGCGCTCGGGCGGCTATGTCTATGCCCCCGGCATCCGCGACGACCTGCTCCACCTCGCCGAACATGAGATCGAGGAAGGCCATCTCGACGAAGCCGCCGAACTCACCGAACAGGCGGGCAAGCGCGGCAGGATCGACAATACGCAAAGCGAGACCTGGACCGCCGCCGGCGGCCTGTCGCTGATCAACGACGACGGCCAGCTGGGCGTTTCGGTCAGCTATTTCGACACCAATTACGGCGTCCCCGAACGCCCGAACACCGCGCATGATCATGGCGGCGAGGAAGAAGAAGGCGGCCATGATCACGGCGAAGGCCCGGTGACCATCGGGATGAAGCAATGGCGCGCCGACCTGCGCGGCGAGGTCGAGATGGGCGACGGCTTCTTCGACAAGCTGCGCATCCGCGCCGGCTACGCCGATTATCAGCACACCGAATTCGAAGGCGACGAGGTCGGCACCGTCTTCAAGAACAAGGGCGTCGAAGCCCGGCTCGAGCTCGCGCAGAACGACCGCGGCGGCTGGCGCGGCGCCAGCGGCGTCCAGTACAGCCACCGCGATTTCGACGCGATCGGCGCCGAAGCCTTCGTCCCCCGCAACCTGACCGACCAGTTCGCGCTGTTCACACTGCAGGAATTCACGCTGGGCGCGCTCGGCCTCGAAGCCGCGGCGCGCTACGAAAAGACCAATGTCCGCGCGCAGACGCTTGGTTTCGATCGCAATTTCGACAGCTTCTCGGGCGCGCTCGGTGCCACGTACGATGTCTTCGAGGGCGGCAAGTTCGGCCTCTCGGTCGCGCGGACGGTGCGCGCGCCGTCGGCCGAAGAGCTGCTGTCGAACGGCCCGCATATCGCGACGCAAAGCTTCGAGGTCGGCGATCCGAACCTCAAGCGCGAGTCCAACTGGGGTGCCGAAGCGTCGTTCAAGCTCAAGACCGATAGTTTCAACCTCAGCCTCACCGGCTATTCGAACTGGTTCGACAATTTCATCTATTCGGCCGCGACCGGCGCCGAGGAGGATGAGCTGCCCGTCTTCCAATATTTCCAGCGCGATGCGCGCGTCTATGGCTTCGAGGCCGAGGCCAGCGCGCG
>JACDQN010000463.1 GCA_015657575.1 Sphingopyxis sp. | reverse complement strand
CGCGGATCGAAAAGCCCCGATACGTCCGAAACAGAAGCTTCGATCTCGAAGCTTTCCCCCCGAAAGTATCTTTACCAGCCCCTCTCTCGCGATCTCGTTTTTCGCTACGAGCGAAATGACAACCTTCTGCGACATCAAACCGCCTCCCTGAATCTTCAGTCAGGCAACCCATCTTTGAAGTTCGATCGACCGCGACCTTCGCCGATCCTCCTTTCTCGTTGTTAACTTTCGTTAAGATTTCCGTATCTTGAAACTCATTACAACGATTATGGTTATACACTTTGTTTACGGAATCTACGAGGATTCTCGTGCCTACCCACTAAGAGGTAGAGGCCCATCCGCGCTCCGCGACGGTGATTTTCCCCAACCTCGTGACCACGCTGATTTAATCGCATTAAATGCAATATGTTACATTCCCCTATTGGGGGATAAGCGCAAAAACCCTCATCCTTCCGGCTGTCGGCCCATTGCGCACAACTGCCATGAAAGCGTCAGAAATGCTTAATATTGAGGATTAACTTTAACATGACGAGGCCCAAAGCCGATTGGAACCTTCGATAGGGGGGTCCGAGTCGCATTGTTCAGTTCAAGCCGAAATGGCAACGCCGCGCAGACCTGCCGCCCTCCTGTCGGCCGAAGCAGCCGAAGCTAGCTGTCGAGGAGGAGGCTGCGTCCGATCGCAGCCGGCCCATAATGGACCGTCGACCGGCGGATCGACCGGAAATCCGGTTGCAGTTGCACGAGCGTGCCGGAGCGAAGCGAGGGCATCGCGGGAACGAGCACCTGTCGTTCGGCAGGCCGCACCGCGACGGCCAGCACCGGCGGGGCGTCGAGATAGCCATGCACCCAGCGCCGCGTACCGCTGAACGACAGGATCGGACGCACGTCGGTGCCGCGGCTTCCGTCGTAAAGCTGGTCGGTCATATTATCGAGCACCAGCTTGCCATGCGCCGACTGGACAAGAAGAAAGGCATGGTCGGCATTGAGCGCAAGGTCGCGCAGCAGCACGAGCTTCACGCGGTCGCGATCGATCCCGGCGGCCGCGAGCATCTGCATCTTCAGGATCGCGAAATCCTCGCAATCGCCGCTGCCGCGCGCGATCGTCTGCTCGGCGGTGGCCCAGAAGTCGCTCTGGCGGTAATTGCGGTCGTCGCCCACATAGGCGATCCGGCGATTGACCCATTGATTGACCCGCTGAAGGATCTCCGCTTCGCTGAGGCCGCGCGTGATCCCGGCGCGGCGCAGTTCGGAGCGCATCAATTGCGCCGGCGCGGCGCGGCTTACCCGGTCCCAGCGATCGTCGAAACGCGTCCGGTCGATCGGGATGGCCAAGGTACCGAGTTCGGAATCGCCCCGATCTTGCGCGATCGGCCCCCATCCTGCGTCCGGTGCCGGCGGATAATGTCTTTGCAGGCGCCCGGGGGGCACAGCGCAGGAATCGACAGCCAGTTGCGCCGCCTCGGGCCGGACATCCTGCGCCGGTTCGGCCAATAGCTCGCCCTGCTGACGCAGGCGTATGCGCTCGAGCGCGCTCGGCACTTCGCGCGACGCCGTCAGCAAAAGCTCGGGGCCAGGCGCCGCCGGCTCGACGCCGGCCGCTTCGCGGCAATCGTCGCCACCTGCCGTACCGGGAACGGCCGCCTCAGCCTGCGCGGCCGCGGGCAGCATCGCCGCGGCGGCGATCGCGAGCCCCCATAGGCGGCTCCGGGTCCAGAAAAGAGGGCGGATCATGCCCCGCTGCATGCCGAAGCAAGATGAGGATTCGCTTCCTTGCGATGGTCAACAGTGCGTTAAGGTTTTTGCCCTGCGAACAGGCGGAAGCCTCGACCGGGTTTCGGCGGGCCGCGATTGTGCCAAGAATAGGTTTTCCAGCCGCGCGAAAGGGCTTGCGTCTCCCCGCCGCGAATGTTTGACCCACGGCAGTGCCGACCCCCGTCCGCCCGGCAGCCGGCTCAAGGAGAGAAGATCATGCGCGCCGCCCACCAGCCGCCCCGGGAGCTGCTGCTCGACGCCGACCGGCTGTTTCCCGCCGACGCGCGCACGCGTTCGATCGCGCGCGCGCTCTATGCGGAGATTGCGGGGCTGCCCATCATCAGCCCGCACGGCCACACCGATCCGGCCTGGTTCGCGACCGACGCCCCTTGGGACAATGCGACCGAGCTGCTGCTCGCGCCCGATCATTATATCTTCCGGATGCTGTACAGCCAGGGCGTCGATCTCGACGCCCTGCGCGTCCCGCGCCGCGACGGGGTCGTCCCGGCGACCGATCCGCGCGACGCGTGGCGCCTGTTCGCAGGTCATTACGACCTCTTCCGCGGCACCCCCTCGCACCTGTGGCTCGACCATGTGTTCGCAGAGGTGTTCGGTCTCGACCGCCGCCTCGATGCGGCGAGCGCCGACCATTATTATGACGCGATCAACGCGGCGCTGGCCACCGATGCCTTTCGTCCGCGCGCGCTGTTCGAACGCTTCAACATCGATTTCCTCGCGACGACCGAGGGCGCCGACGATCCGCTCGATCATCATGCGGCGATCCGCGCGTCGGGCTGGGGCGGGCGCGTCGTCACGACCTACCGCCCCGACAGCGTGATCGACGTCGAGCACGAAGTCTTCTCCGATGCGCTCGAAAGCTTCGCGCGCTTGACCGGCGAGGACGTCCATGGCTGGGCGGGCTATCTCGCCGCGCACCGCAAGCGCCGCGCCGATTTTCGCGCCGCGGGCGCGACCGCGACCGATCACGGATTTGCCACCGCGCGGACCGCGAACCTGTCGACGTCCGAATGCGAGGCGCTGTTCGGCCGCATCGTCGGCGGCACGTGGGATGCGAGCGATGCCGAGCTGTTTCGCGCGCAGATGCTGACCGAAATGGCGAAGATGAGCGTCGAGGACGGGATGACGATGCAGATCCATCCGGGGTCGTGCCGCAATCACAATGCGAAGCTCTTCGCCAGCCATGGCCGCGACAAGGGCGCCGACATTCCGCTGCGCACCGAATATGTGACCGCGCTGAAACCGATGCTCGACGTCGTCGGGAACGAACCCGAGCTGACCGTGATCCTCTTCACGCTCGACGAAAGCACCTACGCCCGCGAACTCGCGCCGCTCGCCGGCCATTATCCCTGCCTCCGGCTCGGGCCGGCCTGGTGGTTCCACGACAGCCCGGAAGGCATGCGCCGGTTCCGCGAGATGACGACCGAGACCGCGGGTTTCTACAATACGGTCGGATTCAACGACGACACGCGCGCCTTTCTGTCGATTCCCGCCCGGCACGATGTGGCGCGCCGCGTCGACTGCGCCTTCCTCGCGCGGCTCGTCGCCGAGGGACGGCTGCAGGACTGGGAAGCGGCCGAGCTCGCTTATGAGCTGACCAACGGGCTGGTTCGCAAGGCGTACAAGCTCGACGCGGCGGCGCCGGCGACGCGCGAGGCGGCATGACGCGCCTGTCGCATGCCACCCTGGCCAATCTTCCCGAAACGATCGATAGGCCGCGCCACGACCGGTCGATGCCATCGGGCGTCGTCCATTTCGGCCCCGGCGCCTTCCACCGCGCGCATCAGGCGCCCATGTTCGACGCGCTGCTCGCCGACGATGCACGCTGGGGCATCACCGGCGTCAGCCTGAACTCGCGCGACGTCGCGGCGGCACTCAACCCGCAGGACGGACTTTATACGCTGGCGCTGCTCGACGCACAGCCGGACTTTCGGATCGTCGGTTCGATCGCGCGGGTGCTGACCACCCAGGAAGCGGACGCGATCGTCGCGGCGGTTGCGTCACCCGATACGCATCTCGTCAGTGCGACGGTGACCGAAAAAGGCTATTGCCTGACCGCGGGCGGCGATCTCGACGCGGCGCACCCCGCCATCCTGCACGACCTCGCGGCTCCGCGCGTTCCGCGCTCCTTCATCGGCTGGCTCGTCGCGGGCCTGGCCGAGCGCCGGCGGCGCGCGCTGGGTGGATTGACGATCCTGTCGTGCGACAATCTGGCCGACAATGGACGCAAGCTGGGCGCCGCGGTCGCGACCTTCGCCGGCGAACGCGATGCGGGGCTGCGCGACTGGATCGCGGACAGGTGCCGCTTCCCCTGCTCGATGGTCGATTCGATCACCCCTGCGACCGACGACGCGCTCCGCGCGCGCGTCGAAGCGGCGACGGGGCTCGCCGATGCCTGGCCGGTGCAGCGCGAACGCTTCACCCAATGGGTGATCGAGGATGATTTCGCGGGCGAACGACCGGAACTGGAGCGCGCAGGCGCGATCCTGTCGACCGACGTTCGCGGTTATGAGGCGGCCAAGCTTCGCCTGCTCAACGGCGCGCATTCGGCGCTCGCCTATCTGGGGCTGGTGCTTGGCTATGCGAGCGTCGCCGAGGCGATGCGCGACGCCCGGCTCGCCGCGTTCGTCGAGCGGCTGATGCGCGACGACATCGCCCCGACGGTGACGCCGCCCGCCGGGCTCGACATCGGCCGCTATATCGGTGCCATCCTCGCGCGCTTCGCCAATCCCGCGATAGTCCACCGGCTGTCGCAGATCGCCTGGGACGGCTCGCAAAAGCTGCCGCATCGCCTGCTCGGTACCATCCGCGACGCCCGGGCCGCAGACCGCCCGATCGCCCGTCTGGCGGTTCCGATCGCCGCCTGGATGCGCTTCATCGACCGGACGGCGGCCGCGGGCGAGCCGCTCGTCGATCCGCTGGCCGACATGCTGCTCGCGCGCGCCGGCGACCCGCGCGCCATCCTCGATCTCGACTCCATATTTGCCGATCTGGGGCGCGACGAAGGCTTTTGCGCCGCCGTCCTCAATGCCTATACCAGGCTCGCACAGTCCCATGCTTTCGATACGGACGAACGCGCCGGGTCGGCGGCGTGACAAAAGGGGCGCGGTGGCCGGGGCCAAACCGGGCGCTCTCGACGTATCGCAGGGGAATGGCGCACCCGAAGGGATTCGAACCCCTGGCCTCTGCCTTCGGAGGGCAGCGCTCTATCCAGCTGAGCTACGGGTGCCGAAGCAGGGCGAGCGG
>JACDQN010000462.1 GCA_015657575.1 Sphingopyxis sp. | reverse complement strand
GATCTGCGTCAGCCGCCCCGCGACCTGCTGGAGCAGCTGGTCGCCGACCGGGTGGCCCAGCGTGTCGTTGACCGCCTTGAACCGGTCGAGATCGAGCAGGAGCAGCGCGCAGGGCTGCGGCTGACCGATATGGCTCTTCAGCGCGCGTTCGAGCAGGTCGGTGATGTGGAGACGGTTGGCGAGCCCGGTCAGCGTGTCATAGCGCGCCAGCTGGTTGATCTCGCGCTCCGACCTCTTTTTTTCGGTGAGGTCGGTGCCGCTGCCTCGGAAACCCTGGAAATTCCCGAGCTCGTTGCTGATCGGATTGCCCGAGATCGACCACCAGCGCTCCTCGCCGACCACCGCGGCCTGCACCGTCAGCTCCTTGAACGGCGTGCGCGACGACAGGCTGAAACCGAGCGTGCGCTCCTCATTCTCGTCATTGCCGATGCGTTTGCGGATCATATCGGTGAAGGGGCGGCCGATGATGTCGGCGAGCTCGAGACCCAGCTTCGCCGCGACGGTCGGCGAAACATAAACGAGATGACCGTGGCGGTCGGTTTCCCAGAACCAGCCGCGTCCGGCGCGCTCGAAATCGCGTATCAGCCCCAGCGCGCGCTGCTGGTCGCTGACCGACAGGCGCGCCGCGTGCGTTGCACGGCGCTGGTGCCGGACATCCTCGCGCATCATGACGATCAACAAACCAAGGAAAACCAGCCCCGCAACGGCAAAGGGCCAGGACGCGATCCCGATCGCGCCGCCGAGCGCGGTGGCGCCCGCAAAGGCGAAGAAGGCGGGCCGCACGATCGCCGCTGCCGAGGCGGCGACGAGGATCGATCCGAGCTGGATCGCGGCAAAGGCGTCGAAATAAAAGCGCCCGTCGTGCACCGCAACCGCGGGCAGCATCGCCGCCGACGCGAGCATCGTCCCGGCAGCGATCAAGCCCATGCACAGCAGCACGAAAGGCGGCAGCCGCTCGGGCAGCAATAGGCGGTGCGAGCGGGTGAGCTGGCCGATGACGGTCAGGATCAGGTCGCAGACGAGCCCCGCCGCCATGACGAGCCACTGCGACGGCTGATCGAGGAAGCCCGAGACGCCGGGGACGAAAGCAAAGACGAGGAACGCCAGCGCGCGGCCGATGAACACATAATGCCACAGCTGCGCGACGCGCATCAGCCGCGTCACGAACCCCGGCGAATGGAGCAGGCTGTCGTCGGACGACGACAGGCTGGCTGCCGGCCTCGCTATTTTGTGTCGAACCCCCAAGATTTCCGCCTGTTCCCGCACGTCTGGTCGGGGACGATACCTGTCCCAAAGGGGTTTCCAAATCCTTACCAGGCAGCGTCCGTTAACCCCGTTATTGTGCCAAAACGGAAGGGGTTTGGTTTCGGATCGCAACTCGTTATAGTCGTGCCATGCCTGCCGTCCGCCTCTTTCCGCCCGACCGCTTTTTCGACCGCAGCGAATGGGCCGCGATCACTGCGCCGTCGCGCTGGCGCGGCGTCTGGCTCGTCGCCCATGCGTGGATCGTCAGCATCGCGCTCGTCGGTCTCGCCGCCTGGACGCAGAATCCGGCGGCCTGGCTGCTCGCGGTGATCTTCGTCGGCGGACGCCAGCTCGGCCTTGCGATCCTGATGCACGACGCCGCGCATGGCGGGCTGCATCCGAACCGGAAACTCAACAATTTCCTCGGGCAGTGGCTGACCGGCGCGGCGGTCGGATCGGATCTGATCGCCTATCGCACCTATCATCTTCAGCATCACAAGTTCACGCAGCAGTCCGAAGACCCCGATCTTTCACTGTCGAAGCCCTTTCCCACCACCCGCGCCAGCCTGCGGCGTAAAGCGCTGCGCGACCTGACGGGTCAGACCTTTTTCAAGCAGCGCGCCGCGCAGTTCGCCCTCGCGATTGGCGGGCTCAAGGCGATGATTCACGGCGAAAAGGCGGAAAAAGGCGCGTCGGGCACGCGCGCCGGAACGCCGTTCAACAAACAGTCCGACGACGGCGTGACGTCACCGGCGGTCGATCTCGCCGGAACGCTGGCGGTGGCCCGCGCCGTCGGGCGATTCCTCGTCGTCCAGGCGGTACTGCTCGCGCTGTCGCTCGCGCTTTATGGCTGGACGCCCTATCTGCTCTGGCTTGCGGGGCTGGCAACGACCTTCCAGCTCTATCTGCGCATCCGCAACATCGCCGAACATGCCTGCACGACGACGGGCAGCGAGGACCCCTTCACCCATGCGCGCACTACGCATGCTGGCTGGCTGGCGCGCGCGACGGTTGCTCCATATTGGGTGAATTATCACGCCGAGCATCACCTGTTCATGGGCGTTCCCTGCTATCGCCTGCCGGAGGTCCACGCCGCACTCGGCCGCGCCGGACGGCATGGCGACATGACGATCGCGCCGAATTACACCGCGGTGCTGCGGCAGGTCACCGCGCGGGGCTGAGCGCTATTCCTGCACGAAGCGCTGACCGACCCGGTCCTTGACCGTCCTTTCGGGGTCGAAAATCATCCCGTTCATCGCGACATAGACGCCGGGCGGCAGCGTCTGCACCGCCGCCAGCGCAAAGCCGACGTTGAACTCGGCATCGCTCGCGCGCACCGAAGCGGGCTGCATCGCGCCCGTCAGCACGATCGTCTTTCCCGCGATTCCTGCAAGCACACGCCCCGTCATCACCATCGTGTCGGTGCCGTGGGTCACGAGGATGCGCGCAGCATCGCTCGCCGCCACCGCAGCGCGGATCGTCTCGCGGTCGGCATCCGTCAGCTCGAGGCTGTCCTTGCGCATCAGCTGCGTGACGCGGTGCGGGACATGGACGTTGTTCTCGCGCAGCAGATCGGGGATCGCCGCGGGGCCGATCTGAAACTCGCTCAACGCGTCGAAATAGACCTTGTCGATCGTCCCGCCGGTGGTGAAGATGTCGATCATAAGCGCTGACCTCTCGTCCCGTTCGTGTCGATTTTTGGTCAGGCTCAAGCCAAAGCCTCGGCGATCAGCCGCCGCGTGTTGTCGATTCCGAACAGCGCGATGAAGCTGCCCATCCGCGGCCCCGCGCTCGATCCGAGCAGCGTTTCATAGAGCGCCTTGAACCAATCACGAAGATTTTCAAAGCCATAGGCTTCGTTCTTCCCAATCTCATACACGATATTCTGGATATCGTCGGCCGAAGCATCGGCGGGCAGTGCCGCGAGCTTGTCGTCAAGGTCCTTGAGCGCAGCCTCCTCTCCCCCCAGCGGCTTGCGGCGCTTCAGCGTCGGCGCGACATAGTCGCGGTTATACGCCATCGCATTGTCGATCAGCCGATCGAGCTCGGGATAGGTCGCCGCATCGGCCCCCTCGACATATTGGCCGAGATACCGCCAGATCTGCTCCTTCGACGCATCGGCGCCCATCACGCCGACGAGGTTGAGCAGCAGCCCGAAGGTCACCGGCAGCTGCGTCGCGGGCACATCCTGCCCGCGCGCGACGTGAACATGGTGCACGGGGTTGCCGAGCTTCTTGTCGCCTTCCTGCGCCGGATAATTGCCGCGCATCTGCAGATATTCGTCGACCGCCTTCGGCACCACGCCGATATGCAGCTGCTTCGACCGCCTTGGGCTCGCGGAAGGCGAAAGAAAGGCCAGGCTTTCCTCGCTGCCATAGCTCAGCCATTCCTCGATCGAGAGGCCGTTGCCCTTCGACTTCGAAATCTTCTCGCCCTTTTCGTCGAGGAACATCTCGTAGATCAACCCCTCGGGCTTGCGCCCGCCGAGCGCCTTGGCGATCTTGCCCGACTGGACGCCGCTGTCGGTCAGATCCTTGCCGTACATCTCGTAATCGACGCCGAGCGCGACCCAGCGCATCGCCCAGTCGACCTTCCACTGCAGCTTCGCGCCGCCGCCGAGGATGCTGTGCGTGATCATCTCGCCCTCGTCCTCGAACGACACCAGGCCCTTGTCGGCATCGACGACGGTCACCGGCACCTGCAGCACGATGCCCGACTTGGGGCTGACCGGCAGGATCGGCGAATAGGTCGCGGCGCGCTCGGCACGCAGCGTCGGCAGCATGATGTCGAGAATGTCCTGATTGTGGCGCAGGACATTCTTCAGCGCCTCGTCGAACGCGCCCGACTTGTAACGCTCGGTCGAGCTGACGAATTCATAGTCGAAACCGAACCGGTCGAGAAACTCGCGCAGCATCGCATTGTTATGATGCGCGAAACTTTCATACTTGCCGAACGGATCGGGGATCGCGGTCAGCGGCTTGCCCAGATGCGCGGCGAGCATTTCCTTTTGCGGCACATTGTCCGGAACCTTGCGCAGCCCGTCCATATCGTCGCTGAACGCGATCAGGCGTGTCGCGGCGCCGCCGGTCAGCGCCTCATAGGCACGGCGGACCATTGTCGTGCGCAGCACTTCGTTGAAGGTGCCGATATGCGGCAAACCCGACGGACCATAGCCCGTTTCGAAAATTACCGCTTCGCCGCCGGGCTTGCCGTCGGGATAGCGTTTGACCAGCTTGCGCGCTTCCTCGAACGGCCAGGCCTTGGACGTTTGCGCGGGCTCGCGCAGCGAAGGATGAAGGTGCAGGTCAGTCATGCCGCGCCCATAGCGGCAAGAAGCGGCGATGGGAAGAAGACCGGACGCGCCTGCCTTCTTCCCTCTCCCGTTACCCGCGCGGCTGCGTTGCGGGCATGAAGCTGCTCCGGCGGAGCAGCGCGGCCGAGACGATCGACACGATCAGCGCGACCGGGAAAATCTCGGTCAACGTCAATGCCATGCGGAACAGCGGGTTCTTATACTGCTCAGCCATTGCGCCCATTTCGGCGGAGAATGCCGCAATCTCGGCCGCCGATTTGCCGGCCACGCGCATGTCTTCGGTGCTCTGCGCGATATAGTCGGCCATAAAGGTCCCGCCGGTCTGCCACATATAGACCTCCCAGCCGAGCACATAGAAAAGCCCCGATACGAGCCCGATCCCGATCCCGACGCCGAGCGCCTTCCAGAATGTGATGACCCCGCCGAGATTGACGTCGCGATAGCGCTTTATCCCGACAAAGACGAACAACAGCGCGACGAGCATCGACAGATAGCCGGCGACCATCCCCATCGCGCCATGATCGGCGACGAAGGTGATGCTGATGAACATGCCGAAAAGGACGACGACGCCCGAAATGGCGCCATAGACTGCGATGATCCTGCCCATGAACTTTACTCCCCTGTGGATGGAATGCCATGCGGGATGGGCAGGAACAACGGACGAAATCCATCGCCCAAACGGGTGATTGGACCGTTATCGTCCGATTTTACGGCAATATGTCGAGCGCCCGCGCCTTTTGCACCGCCTGCGTCCGGCTGGCGACCGCGAGTTTTTCATAGAGGCGGGCGACATGCGTCTTCACCGTGTTGGGCGAGATATCGAGCCGGCGCGCGATCACCTTGTTCGCATGCCCCGCCGCCAGCATTTCGAGCACCTCGCATTCGCGCGCGCTGATCCCCAGCGCCGCGATCGCCGCATCGTTGCGGACAAAGCGCTCGCGCGGTTTGGCGGTCAGCCGATTGCCGACCCAGATGCCGAGCAGCACGAAGAGGACGGCAATGCAGAGGATATAGAATTCGGTCGACCAGCGATGCACCGCATGTTTGTAGTTCAGCCATTCGAGCAGGAACGCCGCCGCCGCGAGCGCCACGCCATAGAGGAGGATCGGCCGAACCATCGTGCCGGTAGATCACGCCCCGCCGCCGCTGGCAACTCGCGCCCGAAATCGCGGCGTCGGCGCCGACATCGTTACCGGAAAATTTACCATGTCGGCGTAGCCTTCATGCATGGACATTTTCCGCACCCCCACGCCGCGCAACCACAAGCGCACCCCGGTTTCGATCGACGTCATGGTCAATGGCGTGCTCAATTTCGTCGATGGCCAGATCACCGACCTTTCCGAAGGCGGAGCGCGGATCGACGGGGTCAGCATGCCGGCGCGCTCGCGCTGCGAAGTGCATTATGCGGGTGAAGTCACTTATGCCGTCGTGATGTGGTCCGAACATGACCGCATGGGCATCCGCTTTCCCTATGAACTGACCCACGGCGCACTGTACAAGGCGCTCCAGAGCACGCGCAGCGCGAAGGATAACGGCATGGCACCCGTCTTTCTCAGTCAGCGCGCGCCCGTATTTGGTCGCCGCGGGTTGAGTTGACCCCAAGCGGACGATTATTTGCATTGCAGCCCCGAGATGTCGGTTTTGGGTGGGGAGAGCGGAGGTTAATATCCTCCCTGTCGCGAAGCATGGGGAGGGGG
>JACDQN010000461.1 GCA_015657575.1 Sphingopyxis sp. | reverse complement strand
CCGATCGGCGACTGGTCGATGTCGATCACCTTGTCGCAATGCTCCAGCCCTTTCAGGCTGTCGTGCGGCCCCGCGACCATGCGCGCGCCGTTGAGCACACGCGCCGCGCTGGCGTAGAGCGTGTCGATGATCAGGCTCGACTTGCCGCTGCCCGACAGGCCGGTGACGCAGGTGAAGGTGCCGAGCGGAATCTTCGCGGTGACATTCCGGAGATTGTTCGCCCGCGCCCCCTTGAGCACCAGATCGAAGCCGTTGCCGGGCCGGCGGTGCTTCGGAACCTCGATCTTCTTCGCGCCGGTCAGATAGGCCGCGGTCAGGCTTTTCTTGTTCGCAAGCACGTCTTTGAGCGTACCCTCCGCGACGATCTCGCCGCCGTGGAGCCCCGCGCCGGGGCCCATGTCGACGACATAGTCGGCGGTGCGGATCGCATCCTCGTCATGTTCAACGACGATCACCGTGTTGCCGAGATCGCGGAGGCGCTTGAGCGTCGCAAGCAGCCGGTCGTTGTCGCGCTGGTGCAAGCCGATCGAGGGTTCGTCGAGGACATAGAGCACCCCCGACAGGCCGCTGCCGATCTGCGAAGCAAGACGGATGCGCTGGCTCTCGCCGCCGCTGAGCGTGCCCGAGGTGCGGTTGAGGTTCAGATAGTCGAGCCCGACATTGTTGAGGAAGCCGAGCCGTTCGTTGATCTCTTTCAGGATCGCCTTCGCGATCTGCCGCTGCTGCTCGTTCAGCTTTTCTTCGAGCGTGCTGAACCAGCTCAGTGCATCGGCCACCGACCGCTGTGCCGACATGCTGATATTCTCGCCCGCGATCTTCACCGCGAGCGGTTCGGGGCGCAGGCGCGCGCCGTGGCAGGTCTCGCACGGCTGCGGCGTCTGATATTTGCTGAGCTCCTCGCGCATCCACGCGCTTTCGGTCTGCAGCATGCGGCGGTTGAGGTTGCCGATCACACCCTCGAAAGCCTTGTGCGTCGTATAGGTGCGCTTACCGTCCTTGAAGGTCAGTTCGACGGGTTTGCCGCCGCTGCCATAGAGGATGATCAACTGCACCTCGCCGGGAAGGTCTTCCCACGGTGTCGTCAGGTCGAAGCCATAAGCTTTGCCCAGGCTTTCGAGCACCTGCATATAATAAGGCGATGGCGGGTTCGATTTCGCCCAGGGCACGACCGCGCCCTTCTTGAGGCTGAGCGCATGGTTCGGGACGACGAGGTCGGGATCGAACTCCTGCCGTTCGCCGAGCCCGTCGCACGCGGGGCACGCGCCCTGCGGCGCGTTGAAGCTGAACAGCCGCGGTTCGATCTCGGCTATCGTGAAGCCCGAGACGGGGCAGGCGAACTTCTCGGAAAAGATCAGCCGGTTCGCGGGGATACCCGCGCCCTTCATCGCGCCGCCGGTGTCTTCCTCTTCGCGGCCCGGCACCGGACCATCGGCAAGATCGACATAGGCCAGCCCTTCGGCGAGTTTCAGCGCGGTTTCGAAGCTGTCGGCAAGCCGCGTGCCCAGGCCTTCGCGGACGGCAATGCGGTCGACGACGACTTCGATGTCATGCTTGTATTTCTTGTCGAGGGCCGGCGCATCGCCGATTTCGTAGAACTCGCCATCGATGCGAACGCGCGTAAAGCCGTCCTTCTGCCACTGCGCGAGTTCCTTCTTATACTCACCCTTGCGGCCTCGCACGACAGGCGCGAGCAGGTAGGCGCGCGTGCCCTCGGGCAATGCCATCACGCGGTCGACCATCTGGCTGACCGTCTGCGCCGAAATCGGCTCGCCCGTCGTGGGCGAATAAGGGATGCCGACGCGCGCCCAGAGGAGGCGCATATAATCATAGATCTCGGTCACGTCGCGACGGTCGAGCGCGGGTTGCGCGAGGTCGTCTTCTGCTCGATGCTGATCGCCGGCGACAGCCCGTCGATATGTTCGACGTCCGGCTTTTGCATCATCTCGAGAAACTGGCGGGCATAGGCCGACAGGCTTTCGACATAGCGCCGCTGCCCCTCGGCATAGATGGTGTCGAACGCGAGCGACGATTTGCCCGACCCCGACAGGCCGGTGATGACGATCAGCGCGTCGCGCGGCAGATCGACATCGACGCCCTTGAGATTGTGTTCGCGCGCGCCGCGCACCTTGATGTGGGTCAGCATCGGGCACCCCGGTGCCGACGCGAGGGGAGGGTGAGACTCATAGAGTGCTATGTTCCAGATTTGTTCTAATGGCGCAAGGGCGTGTGATGGAGTCAAGATAAGGAGCGTGGATCAGCGCCACAATGGACATAATGTGGCGTTTTCGTCCTATACGTCGTTTCAGCGCGCTTCATTCTTCGTTCCGGGTGACGAAGGGGGATGGGGCATGAAAGCGAAAAACAGTGGGTGGTGGATTGCTCCGGCGATCGTCGCATGCAGCTTGAGCGGATGCACCACGGCCAGCTTCTCACCGCCGGGCGTCGAGGTGGACCGGGTCATCGCCGACCAGCGGCCGTCCGCGTGCGGCACCTTCGCCGAGGCGAGCGCGAAGCTCATCGAAAAGAACGTCAACGGCGCGCTGGAACTGACCAACAATTTTCTGCGCGCCTATCGCTGCTCGGCGCATGAAGTCGCCAATGGTCGGCAGATTTTTCAGGTTCCCTCCTTCCTCGCGACGATCGCGGCGGTGGTCGGTCCGACCTTTGGGCTCAACGATGACGCACGCATCGCGGCGGCGGCGTCGGCGGCGGTGCTCGATCGCTCGAACAGCTATTATGCGCCAAAGGACAAGGCGCAGGTCCTTGATTCGGCGCTCGATGCCGTGCTGTGCGTCAAGACCGAGTCGGTGGAGATCGAATTCTTCGACACGCGCGCGGATGCGCCCGGAGCTGCCACTAACGCCGCGATCCAGGCTATCGATCAAGCTGCGGCCTCGGCCGAGGCTGCGGCGCAATCGCTGGGCGCTCAAGCTCTCGATCTGGAGCGGCGGGGCCGTGATCTGGCGCAGCAGATGGAGGACCCCAAGCTTCGGGACGCGAGCGACGGAGAGCGGCGGATGCAGGCTTTCGCCGGCCGTATCGCGGCACTCGACACCGAATTGAACGACGTGCGCGGACGCAAGGCGGAACTTGATAGGCAGGCTTTCGCGCTGCGCCGCGAAAGCGGGCGCTTAGCCCTCCTCGCGGCCGCCGAGATCCAGCCGAATTTCAGGATCACCAAGGAGGTTGCCGACGGAACGATCGAGGTGAACGTCCAGCGCCAATATTATGAGATGGTGTCGGCATCGCTCTTTTCGATCGAGCGCGTGTTGGCGCAGCGGTTCAGCAATATCGGCAGCTATGACGCCGCGGGGATTGCCGCCGAATTGAAGCAACTGACCGGTGAACAGGCGGACGCCGACCAGGACGCCGACTCGGCAGGCGACGCGCCGGTGACGGCGGCGCCGTTGGCTGGGCAACGCGCCTTTGCATCCGAGGAAGAAAAAAATGAAAAGATGGCCGAGTTGAGCCTGAAGCAGCTGCAGCCGCGGCTGCAGCAATGCGTCGTTCGCGCCAAGATATGAAGCAATCCGGCGCGTTGGAGCGTGAAGGAGGAACAGATGGCGCATCTCGTCGTGCCCGGTTCCAAACTGTCCGTCCTCGGATCGGTGCGCCGCGCGGCCGCGCTGCGCCGTGCGGAAGAGGATGGTGAGAGTGATGGGGCGGCGGACGCTCGCGAGCCAGTGCACGCGCCGAGCGATGAGGCGGAAGGCCGGGAGCCCGAATCGCTGACGGCTGTCTGGCTCGATGAGCAGGGACAGGCTATCGGGTCGGTGCTGGCGTTGAAACTGCCTGCGTCCGAGCTGGTCGAGGCGTTCGGGCCGGATGGGCGGATCGGCGCGGAGCCGGTCGCTGGCGACCTGCTCATAACGCACGAACCGCCAGCCGCAGCGAGGGGCCTTCTGCTCCGTCACGCGAACGAGACGCTGATGCTCGACCGATCCGAATTGGCGCGCGCCGATGCCTTGCCCGGCCCGCCGACGGTGCGGTCGTTTCCCGACGCGCATCGCGCTTTTCTCTATCCCGTCTTTTCGGACGGCTTCCTTGATGACGAGGAATTTTTCGAGCTGGTCGGCGACCTCGCCGACTGGATCGGCCGCCAACCGCCGTTCGATGGCCCCGAACTGGCGGGGCGCTTTGGGATGAAGGCCTTTTCTGCGCGCGCCGGGCCCTGGTGTCAGCCACTTTGGCGCACCGCTGACCGGCGAGAAGCGCTGCGACGGCAGCGTGGGGACGCCTGTTTTGCTGGGCTCGCGAGAGGTCGCCGCCGACCTCCTCGGCCATTTGATGCCCGATGGTCAGGGGATCATCCTGATGAAGAGCAGCCAGCGCGGCGGTGCGGGCGGTCACGCGCCGAGCCGATTTCCCGCCTGGGCCAGCGTCACGGCCTGTCCCGGCGAGGACTGGCGCCGGATCGCGCTGCACGAAATGGGGCACAGCCTGGGCCTGGAGGATGAATATGTGCTGCCCGCGTTGCCCGAATATCGCCCGTGGCGCGACCAGCCCTTCGACAAGGGCGTGAACGCTGCGAGCCGTTCGGACCCGGCAGATCTGCCATGGCGTGATATGCTAAACCTGGGGGGCGACGTTAGCCAGCCCACGATCACGCTGGCCGAGCAGGGCCCGACATGGATCGATCCGATGCCCGGCGGCAGGCCGCTGGTGGGTTCGGTAGCGGGCGCCCATTACCACGAGAAATATTTTCGGCCCTCGGGCGATTGCCTGATGCGCACCCTGGCGGCCCACCGGTTCTGCCCAGTTTGCCAGGCGCATATCGTCGCCCGGCTGCGCTAGCGGCGCAGTGCGCCCCCTTTCCACCAACATCCCAAAGGCTTCGACCAATGCACTGCGGCTCGCTTGACCACGCCGCAGCGCGGGCGGACACATAGGAGCGTGGGCGCCGCCTCGATCCGGCGACGCGGGGACTAGGAGACTGGGGACATGAAGAAGCTTTTTGCAGGCACCGGCGGGCTGGCGATCGCTGCGGCGCTGGTCGCCGCGCCTACCTTGGCGGGCGAGACGGCTCGGAACGCGACGCTGGTCGCAAAGGCCGAGGGCGATGCATCCGCCAAGGAGGAAGGGTCGCTGAAAGCGTTAACCTTCGGAACATGGGGTGTAGATCTCGACGCGCGCGACACGTCGGTAACGCCCGGCGATGATTTCGACAAATATGCCAATGGCGGCTGGTTCGCACGTACCGAAATTCCGTCGGATCAGGCATCGGCGGGCGTCGATTACGACGTTTATAATCTGACCCAGCGCCAGTTGCGCGCCGTCGTCGCGGGAGCGCCCGCGACCAGTCAGGTCGGCGGATTATATCAGAGCTTCATGGACGAAGCGCGGGTCGAGGCGCTCGGCACCAAGCCGCTGATGGCCGATATCAATGCGGTCTCCGCGATCAAGGACAAGAGCGCGATGGCGCGCTTCATGGGCGGCACACAGGCCACCTTCGGATCGACGATTGTCGGCGGCGGCCCCTATGCCGACACTGATGACCCGACCGTCAACGTGTTGTGGTTGGGGCAAGGCGGGCTTGGTCTGCCCGAGCGCGACTATTATCTGAACGACAGTTTCAAGCCGCAGCGTGACGCATACCGCAACTATATCGCACGGACGATGAAGCTGATCGGCAATGTGGCGCCCGAAAAGGCTGCCGACGCGATCCTTGCATTCGAAACCGAAATCGCGAAGGTCAGCTGGGCGATCGCCGACCGCCGCGATATCGGCAAGATCAACAACCCGATGTCGTCGGCCGAGCTCGCCGCCTATGCGCCGGGGCTCGACTGGGATGCCTGGTTCGCGGGTGCCGGCATCGCGCCGCAGAAGCGGATCATCGTGAACGAGAATAGCGCGATCCGCGATATCGCCGCGCTCTACGCGAAGACGCCGCTCGACACGGTCAAGCTTTGGCAGCAGTTCCACGTCGCCGACAATGCGGCGCCCTATCTGTCGAAGGCGTTCGTCGACAGCCGTTTCGAATATACGAAGGTGCTGAGCGGCGTCGGCGAACTGCGTCCGCGCTGGAAACGCGGTCTGACGCTCGTCGACGGCAGCCTTGGTGAGTTGGTCGGTGAAACCTATTCGACCCAATATTTCCCGGCGAGCGCGAAGGCGAAGATGGAAACGCTGGTCGCGAACCTGAAGCTCGCAATGGGCGACCGCATTCGTGGCAACAGCTGGATGGCGCCTGCGACCAAGGAAGCCGCGCTCGCCAAGCTTGCGAAGATGGATGTCATGGTCGGCTATCCCGATAAATGGCGCGATTATTCGGGGTTGAAGATCGATCCGGCCGACCTGTACGGCAATGTGAAACGCAGCGCGGCGTTCGAATATGCCTATGGTTTGGCCGACCTCGGCAAGCCCGTCGACCGGAAGAAATGGGCGATGAATCCGCAGGAAGTGAATGCCTATAACGGGGGATTGGAGAACAAGATCGTGTTCCCCGCCGGCATTTTGCAGGCGCCCTATTTCAGCGAAAGCGTCGACGATGCGGTCAACTATGGTGCCATCGGCGCCGTGATCGGGCATGAGATCACGCACGGGTTCGACGACCAAGGACGCAAGATCGACGCAGAGGGCGCCGTTCGCGACTGGTGGACCGCCGAGGATGCAGCCCGCTTCGAGGCGCAAGCCAAGGCGTTCGGCGCGCAATATGCGACCTATGAAGCGGCGCCCGGCGCCTTCATCAACCCCGATCTCACGATGGGCGAGAATATCGCTGATCTTGCGGGGCTCGAAGTCGCCTATGACGCCTACCACCGCTCGCTCGGCGGCAAAGAGGCGCCGGTGATCGACGGACTGACCGGCGACCAGCGCTTCTTCCTCGCCTTTGCGCAGGCGTGGCGCGACAAGGCGCGCGACGATGCGACCAAGCAGCAGGTCGCGAGCGATCCGCACAGCCCGGCGCGCTGGCGCATCATCGGGCCGGTGCGCAATGTCGATGCCTGGTACAAGGCGTTCAGCGTCGGTGCAGGTGCCAAATATTACCTGAAGCCCGAAGACCGCACGCGGATCTGGTAACGTCCTGAGCTCGCCCTCAGGATGTGGCGGGGGCGGCCTCGTGTCGTCCCCGTACCGCCATGACAGCCAGCGATAGCGCGGCGCCGATAATCACGAACAATGCGGGGAAGCCGCCGAGCACCGACATCATGCGGATGCCGTCGATGCCTGCCGACGCGACGAGCATGATTGCGACCAATCCGACGGTCACGCCCCACACGCCCTGAACCGCGATCGGCGCCTCGGGGTGATCGGGCGAGATGCCGTGCGTCGACAGCGCGCTCATTGCCGAGACATTGGCGTCGGCGCCCGCGACATAGGACAGGAAGATGGCGAACAGCACCGTCGCGGTGACGAATGATCCGCCGCCCGAGCGCCTCGAACAGGCGAAACAGCACGGGATCGGGCCCCTCTGCGGCGAGGATAGCGTAGAGACCGCCGGCGCTTTGCTGATCGAGGACGATCGTCGCACCCGCGATCGCGGTCATCCACACCGCACCGAACAGCGCGGGCAGGATCAGGTTGAACAGGATGAAGGCACGGACGGTGTAACCGACGGCAAGCCGGCCGAGGAAGAGTGCGGTCACGGGTGCCCAGGCGAACCAGTTGGCCCAGTTGAAGATGGTCCATTGCCGGTGCCAGTCGGTATCGACATCGACGCCGAGGTTTCGCGGGAGGAAGGTTTGGAAGTGGTCGAAAGTGCCGCGTAGCGCGACGTCGAACATCGCGGCGGTGGGGCCGGCGATGAAGACGAATGCGATAATTAGGAAGAAAATCCAAGTATTTAGTACTGAGAGGCCGGCGATGCCCTTTTGGAGGCCGGTCGCGGCGGAGATCAGGAAGCTGGCGACGATCAGGGCCGCGATGCTCCAGCGCAACGGTGCGCCCCCCGAAAAACCGCCCAGTCCTTCGATTCCGCCCGCGAGCGCCAATATTCCGGCGCCGAGCGAGGCGGCCATGCCGGCGACGAGCGCGTAGAGGCATATGATATCGATCGCCGTGCCGACGGGGCCGTGCGCGCGCTGGCCGAGCAGCGGCACGAACAGCGACGACAGGCTGAACGGTTCGCGGCGATTGTAATAGACAAGCGCGAAGGCGAGCGCGGCGACGGTGTAGATCGCATAGGGCGTCAGCGTCCAATGGAGAAACATCGTCGACATGGCGAAGGTCGCGGCTTCGTCGCTGCCGGGCCGCAGGCCCAGCATCGGCGGCGGGGCATTCAGGTGAAAGAGCGGCTCGGCAGCCCCCCAGAACAGGACGCCCGTCGCGATGGTGGTGCAGAGCATCACCGCGAACCAGCGCCAGCGGCCCAGAAGCGGCTGCGCGCCCGCACCGCCGATAACGACCTTGCCGAGCGGCGACAGCGCGACGATCGCAAGCAACGCCAGAAAAGCGACCCCGGCGACCGCGAAGACGGGGCCGAGCTGCTTCAGCACCCAGTCGTTGATTGCCGTCTCCACCGCGACAAAGGCGGCGCCCTGCCAAAGGCTGAGCAGGAGCGCCGCGGACAGGACGGCGAGCGGGATGAAGAAGACCGGCCGGTTGATCGGGGTCCGCGATGGCGCTGGCAAATAAACCCCCGTTCGAACATGAGATGCAGGCCAGCATGGCTGCTGCAAGCGATCAGGTCAAATGGGCGGGAACGGGCGATGCGGCGGAGCGTTGGACGCGCAGAGGATTTGATGGAAGGAGATACGTCGATGACCAGGACGATTTTTGCGGCCGCTGCCGCGCTTGCCCTGCTCGGGTCGGGGCAGGCGCTCGCCGTGCAGACCGCGCCGGGTTCGACCGCCGAAACCAAGCCGCTTGCCGACGGCACGACGCCCGAAGAGCGCGCGAACACGGCGCGGCTCAATGCCGAGCAGGCTTCGCGCGCGAAGCAGGACAATATCACCTACGAACAGGAAGTGTCGGCCGTGCAGCAGCAGGAAGCGGCCGATCAGGCGCGCTTTGCCGAGGAAACTGCGGTCTATGAAGCCGAAAAGGCCCGGGTGGCAGCTCTATCGGCCGAAGAGCGAATGAAATATGAAGCCGATCTTGCCGCGTGGCATGCCGATGTTGCCGCCTGCAAGGCCGGCGAAGCCCACCGCTGCGCCAAACCGCGTCCGACGCTGCCGCCGCAGCCCTGATCCCCGTTATGGATGGTCGGCGAGCGGCGTTTTTTCGTCGCCCGCCGAACTTTCGACAGGGATCTCCGGCGTGGCCGGCGCCATGTCGACAGGAAGCGAGAGTTTCAGATCCGGCCCGGGTTCGGCGGGTTCCGGGAAAGCGCCGCCATAGCGATATTCGTCGCTAGGCTCGGCATAGCGCGTATCGAGTTCGACCGCGCCGAGTTCGCGAAAGGCTTCGTCGCCGCGAACCTCGCGCGACGCGCGCAGCCGCGATGCGGCGCCATAATTGCCGGTGCAATCGAAACAGTCGACGAGCGAGCCCGTGTCGGCCGGCATGGCATTGGGGTTCGCGCTGAGATCGGCATAGCTTGGTTTTGATCCGTCCGCGTGTCCGAGCCGGCCGCCCGCGACAAGTTCGCCGAGCAACCATCCGCCGATCAGGCCGGCGATGCCGAGCATAAGCCAGCCGAACCACCGCGGCGGTCCTGGCTTGCGACTCATGCCGGTATTTCCTTCCCTGGCCATCGGCAGAGAACGCCACGGACGCCAAGGGGTTGCAAGCCCCCGAATATGAACCGCCGATGACCGTCGATCGGCCATTGGTCGACGTCTCGACGCCTTTCGTCCTTCAATCGACCGGCCGCCCGGTCCGGTCGAACGCGAGATGAATCGGTCGGGGATCGGGGGCATTCAAAGGCTGCGGGATACGAGGGTGATGGTCTTCCCCGGTCCTTATCTTCGTATCCCGCATCTCTACCCCCGACGAGAGGACTCCCCCATGGCGAAAATTTCCCTTCTTCTGCTGGCGGCGCCGTTGACGCTCGCCGCACTTTCCACCCCCGTCGCAGCGCAGGAAGAAAAGCGCAGCGTTATCGTGCGTTACGATGATCTCAACCTGGCCAGCGCCAGCGGCCGCGAGCAACTGAGCGCGCGTGTCGATCGCGCGATCGACAAGGTATGCGACCTTGATGTCCATTATCGCCAGACGCTTGGTCAACGCGCGCAGGCGCTCAAATGCGAAAAGCAGGCACGAAGCGACTCCGAGGTGAAGCTGGCGGCGCTGTTCAATGGCGCGAGCGCGCGCTTCGCCGATCAGGGGGGCGTGGTCGTCGCAGCTCCCTGACGCGCACCACTCCCTGAACACCGGCAAAGGCGGCCATGCCCGAAGGCATGGCCGCCTTTCCCTTGTCAGGCGTGCATGATCGCCTTGACGTCGTGCAGATAGGTGCGGCCGATGCGGTGGACGCCGCCTTCGCCCAGATCGACGCTCCAGGCGCCGTCGCCGTGATGCTTCAGCCCGACGATGCCGTCACGGCGCACCATTTTCGACCGGTGGATGCGCATGAACTGATCGGGGTTCATGCGGGCTTCCAGCGATTTGATCGTCTGGTGGATCAGCCAGCTGCGCCCGCCGACGTGCAGGCGCATATAGTCGCGCTCGGCCTCGATCAGGTCGACCTGACCCGCGTCGACGCGCAGCATCTCGCCGCGGTTCTGGACCCAGAATTCGCCGATCCACTTGCTTTTCTGGCCGCGGTCGCGATCGGTCGCGCGCCATTCGCGAACCCGGGCGAGGGCGCGGCCGAGCCGGTCGGGTGACACGGGTTTCAAGAGATAGTCGACCGCCGCGACGTCGAAGGCGGCGACCGCATATTGATCAAAGGCGGTGACGAAGATGACCGCGGGCGGATTGTCGAGCTTGTCGATCGCGGCCGCCACTTCGAGCCCGTTGAGATCGGGCATTGCGATGTCGCAGAGGACGAGATCGGGCGCGAGCGCGTTCACCATGCGGAGCGCCGAGGCACCGTCGCTAGCGGTGCCAACGAGCGAGACGCCGTCCTGTTGCCCGGCAAGGATTTGCAGACGCTCGATCGCCAGCGGCTCGTCGTCGACAATCAGCGTCCGCAATGTCTGCAACATCATCAGCAACGCTCCCTTGCCAGCGGCAGCCACAGCGAAACGAAAAAGCCGCCGCTGTCCGATTGGCCCCATTCGCATCCGGCGGCGGGGCCATAGCGGGTCAGGAGCCGCTCGCGGACATTGCCGAGCCCGAGGCCGGTGCCCGATGCGGGAACCGGCGCCTTGGGGTCGATGTCGTTTTCGATCCGCAGCACCAGAAGGCCATATTCGCTGCTCGCGTCAAGCCGGATCGCGATCTTGCCCTTGCTGGGAGCGACGCCATATTTGATCGCATTTTCGATGATCGGTTGCAGGATCAGTACAGGGACGCAGGCGTTTTTGAGTTCGTCGGGCATCGTCACTTCGACCTGCAAGCGGTCGGGAAAGCGCGTCTGTTCGATGTCGAGATAGAGGCGCTGGAGCGCGATTTCCTCGTCGAGGCTGACCAGCTGTTCGGGATCGACCGCGAGGCTGGAGCGCAGGAAGGAGGAGAGGTTCATGATCATCGCCTCTGCCTCGCTTTTCGACCCCTTGAGCACGAGCGTCGACAGCGAGTTGAGCGTGTTGAACAGGAAGTGCGGATTGACCTGATAGTGCAGCGCGCGGAGCTGGGCGGTCTGCGCCTCCATCCGGAAATGGTTCGCACGGCGTTCGACCGCGCGCATTTCGTTGGCGTAGCCGAAGGCGACATAGAGCGCGGCCCAGACGGCGAAGAAGAAATACCATCGGATCGAGCTGTCGAGCACCAGCACGATTTCCCACGCCACGGGGAATTTCGACTGCATTTCCGCGATATTCTTGAACGAATCCTCGAGCGGGAACCAGTAATAGAAGACGAGCAGGTTGATGCACGCATAGACGATCACCAGCGGGATCGCGGCGCCCATCGCGACGGCGAGCCGGGCGCCGAAGCTTTGCGGCTGCACGCGCTGGATCAGCTGATACAGCAGGAAGGTGCAAAGAATGCCTGCGACGACAACGATCGCGCGACGCCCGGCATAGGGCCATTGGTCGGGCGTCCAGGTGAGCATCGCGAGGCCGGTCGTGATGAGGAAATAGAGCAGCCACATCGCGATGATCGAACCGATCGCGACGCGCGGATTGACGCGCGCATCGGACGCGCGCCAGTCGGGCGCCGCCGCCAGCATTTTTGCACGCTGATCGCGCAGCGCCTCTTTACGGTTGGCCATGTTCATTGCGGCTGCTTTAGCGCCAACCAGGGGAGAAAGGCCAGCATTCCGCCGGACATCAGTCGAAGGTGCGTGCGCTTTGGTCGAAACACTCGCGACCGATCAGCGGCCGGGCTGCGGCAGCGTGCGGCGCCAATCGCCGCGCTGATAGATCATCCGGGCCATCGCCAGCGAGGCGAGCGACGAAAGCGGGAAGCTCCACCAGAGAATGTCGCTGCCGATCGCCGGGTAGCCGAAATGATAGATGCCAAGGCGGATCGGGAACATCGACAGGAAGAGGATGACGAGCGGGGGCACCACCGAGCCGTTGGCGCGCATGGTACTGATCAGCACGATCGTCGTGCCGAACGGCAGGAAGGTCCATGTCGCGATAAACTGGATATTACGTGCGACGTCGATCGCGGGGCTTTCGTTGCCAAGGAAAAGCGCCAATGCCGCGCGGTCGAAGATCAGCAGCAGAGCAATGAGAATACTCGTCATGGCAAGGTTGATGCCGATACCGCTGTTGGTGACGGTCGAAACACGATCCCAGCGCCCGGCGCCGATATTCTGCGCCGCCATCGAGCTCACCGCTGCGCCGATCGCGAGCGCCGGCATCTGGATATAGTTCCAGAGCTGGAGCGTCGCGCCATAGGCGGCCGCGGTGACAAGCCCCTCGCGGTTGACGAGGCCGACCATCACGAGGCCCGCTCCCGAAATCACCAGCATCTGCGCGCCCATCGGCAGGCCGCGCCCGATGATGAAGCGCAGCTCCGACCATTTGGGATAGAGATAGGCGAGTTCGCGGCCGCGCAGACGGAGGACGTGATTCTTCACGTAGAACCAGCCGATCATGCCCGCGAGGCTGATCGTTCCGGCGAGCGCGGTTGCGAGCGCGCTTCCGGCAATGCCGAGGCGCGGGAAGGGGCCAAGCCCGAGGATCAGCACCGGGTTGAAGACGATATCGAGCACGACCGCGAGGATCATGAAACGCAGCGGGGTCATCGCGTCGCCCGCGCCGCGCGAAGCCATCATCAGCGTGACCGACAACATGCTGGCAGGAACGGCGAGGAAGGTGACGCGAAGATAGTCGTGCGCCAGCGCAAAGGCCTCTGGCGGGGTCTTGAGCCAGCGCAAGATCTGATCGGAGGAGAACCAGCCGATAATCGCGATGACGACCGAGAAGATCAGCGCGAGGCCGATCACGCCCCCGGTCGCGCGGCGCGCGGCGTCGATATCGCCGCGCCCCATCGACTGGCCGATCAGCACCGTCGCGGCCATACCGAAACCGAAGAAGGCGCCGAACATCAGGAACATGATGATGTTCGCATTGGCGGTCGCGGCGAGCGCGCCTTCGCCGAGGAATTGCCCGACCCAGATCGAATTCACCGACCCCGACAAGGTTTGCAGGATGTTCGATGCGAGCGTCGGTAGCGCGAAGAGGATCAGCGTCTTGGTGATCGGGCCCTGCGTCAAGTCCATCCGCCCGCCGCGCGCGGTCTGGCGCGGGGGGACGGGGCCGGCGGCCGGATCAGCGGCCGCCGCAACGGGTGTCGGCGTGACGGGCGTCTCGCCGTCGGTCATCGATCGATCCTCCCCGGGACGGGGAGGGGGACCGGCGGCGAAGCGCGGTGGAGGGGGCTTG
>JACDQN010000460.1 GCA_015657575.1 Sphingopyxis sp. | reverse complement strand
GGCGAGATCGCGCTGCGCATCCACCGCGCGTGCCACGAAATGGGCATCAAGACCGTCGCGGTCCACTCGACCGCCGACACCGACGCGATGCACGTCCGCCTCGCCGACGAAGCCGTCTGCATCGGCCCGCCCGCCGCGAAGGACAGCTATCTCAACATCCCGGCGATCATTTCGGCCGCCGAAATCACCGGCGCCGACGCGATCCATCCGGGCTATGGCTTCCTCTCCGAAAACGAGCGTTTCGCCGAGATCATCGAAGCGCACGACATGATCTTCGTGGGACCGAAGCCCGAACATATCCGCACGATGGGCGACAAGGTCGAAGCAAAGCGCACCGCGGTCGCCTTGGGCCTCCCCGTGGTTCCGGGCTCGCCGGCGCCGTCACGTATGGCGAGGAAACGAAACGTCTCGCCAAGGAAATCGGCTACCCCGTCCTCATCAAGGCCGCCTCGGGCGGCGGCGGGCGCGGCATGAAAGTCGTTCCCGACGAGGACAGCCTTGAAAGCCTGATGGGTCAGGCTTCGTCCGAAGCGGCCGCCGCGTTCGGCGATCCGACCGTTTACATGGAAAAATATCTCGGCAACCCGCGCCACATCGAATTTCAGGTGTTCGGCGACGGCAAGGGCAATGCCATCCATCTCGGCGAGCGCGACTGCTCGCTGCAACGCCGCCACCAGAAGGTGCTCGAAGAAGCCCCCTCGCCGATCATCTCGGCCGAGGAACGCGCGCGCATGGGCAAGGTCTGCGCCGACGCGATGGCCGAAATGGGCTATCGCGGCGCCGGCACGATCGAGTTCCTGTGGGAAAATGGCGAGTTCTTCTTCATCGAAATGAACACGCGCATCCAGGTCGAGCATCCGGTGACCGAGATGATCACCGGCTTCGACCTCGTCCGCGAACAGATCCGCATCGCCGGCGGCGCCGGGCTTTCGGTCCGTCAGGAAGACCTCGAATTCCGCGGCCATTCGATGGAATGCCGCATCAATGCCGAGGATCCGCGCACCTTCCTGCCCTCGCCGGGCAAGGTGACGAGCTACCATGCGGCAGGCGGCATGCACGTCCGCGTCGATAGCGGGCTCTATGCCGGCTATTCGATCCCGCCTTATTACGACAGCATGATCGGCAAGCTGATCGTCTATGGCCGCAGCCGCGAAAGCTGCATGATGCGGATGCGCCGCGCGCTCGAGGAAATGGTGATCGGCGGGGTCAAGACGAACATCCCGCTGCATCAGGCGCTGCTCGCCGATCCCGACGTCATCCACGGCGATTACACGATCAAGTGGCTCGAGGAATGGCTGGCGCGCGAAGCGGACGAGGGTGCGGCCTGACCTTCGTCCGTTTTCCCATTTTCGTCATGCCGGACTTGATCCGGCATCCAGATTGCCCCGTCGTAATGGACCCCGGATCAAGTCCGGGGTGACGAAGCAAAAGGGAAGCGCTCAGTTGTGCGCCGCCTCACTTTAACTGCCGGAAATTTTTGGCTATGGCCTCGGTCATGGCCAAGAAAACTCCCCCTGTTCTCCGCCCCGCTTCGGCGCTGATCCTCCCGCTGGCGCTGCTCGCATCGCCTGCCTTCGCGCAGGAGGTGAAGGAGGATTCGGTCATCTTGCAGCCCGACAAGGTCGCCGACGATGCGCCCGAAGTCGCGGCGCAGATGGAACTGCCGACCTGGTCGGAGGAAAATGCGACCGCGCTGCTGAGCTTTATCGAAAAGGTCGGCGACGAAGGCCTGTTCGCAAAGGATTATAATCCCGACGCCCCTCGCCGCCGCGATCCTTGGCGGCGATCAGGCAAAGCTCGACAAGACCGCGACCGACAGCTTCCTGCTGCTCGCGACGCATTTGCGCGACGGGCGCACGCCCAATGCGGCCCGCAAGCAGTGGTTCATGGTCGACAGCGACGGCGACAGCGAACCCCTTCTCTCGCTGCTCACCGCCGCGCTCGGCGCCGGCACGGTAAAAGAGACGCTCGCGACGCTTGACCCCGTCCACGCCGATTTCGCGGTGCTCAAGGCCGCGCTCAAAAAGGCGAAGACCCCCGCCGAAGCCAATGCGATCCGCGTCAACATGGAACGCTGGCGCTGGATGCCGCGCTCGCTCGGTGCCAATTATGTCGTCAGCAACGTCCCCGAATATATGACCCGCGTCATCTATGACGGCGTCAAGATCGGTGAACACAAAGCCGTCGTCGGTAAGGCGTCGACCCCGACACCGCAGCTCAACCCGATGGCGACCGGCGTCATCGTCAACCCGACCTGGACGCTGCCGCGCAGCATCATCAACGAAGGCATCGGCGCGACGATCGCGCGCAATCCCGCGTCGGCCCGCGCGCAGGGCTATACCTGGACGGGCAGCGGCAAGACATTGTCGGTGGTTCAGCAGCCCGGTGCGAACAACGCGCTCGGCGTGATGAAGATGGAAATGCTCAACGAGCATGCGATCTATCTGCACGACACGCCGTCGAAGGGCGCCTTTGCTGCGGCGGCGCGCGCCTTCAGCCATGGGTGCATCCGCACCGAAAAGGCGCTGCACTTCTCGGGATTGATGACGGTCTGGTTCGCCGGCAAGACACCCGAAGAGTTCGGCGATGCGATCGCCAGCGGCAAGACGACGCGCTTCGGTTTTGAAAAGCCCTTCCCCGTCTACGTCGCTTATTGGACCGTCATTCCCGACGGCAAGGGCGGCGTGAAGAAGCTCGCCGACATCTACGGCCGCGACGCGCCCGTGGTGGCGAGCTTCGCCCAGCCCGGCCGCCCGACCGCGACGATCATCGCCCCGGTTCCGCCCCCGGTCGTCCCGACGACCACCGCGCGCGTGACGACCCCGGGAACGAGCGGGATTTATTGAAGGACGGCAGGTTTCGACCGGTTGCGGACATTAAAGGATGAAGCTGATCTCCCCTCCCGCTTGCGGGAGGGGCAGCGAGACTTGGGCGCTTGCGCCCTAGTCGCAGCGGG
>JACDQN010000459.1 GCA_015657575.1 Sphingopyxis sp. | reverse complement strand
GGTGAAAGGGTGCGGTAAGAGCGCACCGCGCGGACGGTAACGGACGCGGCACGGCAAACCCCACCGGGAGCAAGGTCGAATAGGGATGGCACGGATTTATCCAGGGCTGATTCCGGCCCCGCCGTCCGGGTTGACTGCTTGAGCGTTCGGGTAACCGTCCGCCTAGAGGAATGATCGCCTATCCCCGGCAACGGGGTGGACAGAACCCGGCTTACAGACCCTCTGGCACTCTCTCCCGACATCCGCCCGCGGGGAACCGCGTGGTGCAGGCCTGCGTTCTAAACGGGACCAGAAAGGGAGACGCACCATGAAAGTCGTCGATGACCATGTCGAAGTAACCGAGACCGAGGCGAGCAGCGGCGTAAAGGGGCATAATGTCCGCTATGTGCTGGCTTTTTCGCTGATCGCGGTGATTATCGTCCTGTCCGCGATCTGGATCGTTCCGGCGCTGTTGCAGCCATAAGAGCTCTCATTTCGCCCTCGTCAGGCGGATGAGCTCCTCTTCGGCGTCCGGCGTATCCTCCATATAGAGAGTGCGCACGGGCTGCCTGAACTTGCGGGTGTGGAGCTTGTCGTACCCGCCATCGCCCGTCGCCGCGACCTTGAGCAGGCTGGTGATCGTATCGCCGGTTGCCACATTCCAGCTCATCTCGTCGCCGTCATGCGCAAAGGTCCTGCTGTAAACGGTGGAATCGAGCCCGATCAGTCGCATGCGTACGCCCTCCCGCGTCGCGGCCGGGCGATAGCGATAGGTTGCCGACAGCGCGGTGGTTCCGCCGGTCAGGTCGCGGATCGTCAGCACGCCCTTGCCGATCGTCAGCTCCGCAGGCCCCAGCCGGTCGGGGGCGAGCTTCAATTCGCCTGCCGGCGAATGGCCAATATCGACCTCGCTGCGATAGCTGAGCATGACGTGGAGCGTACGCGCATCGGGGCTCGCGACGACATAGGCGGTGTCCGCATCGCCGTCGCCATTCAGGTCGCCGTCGGCGCGTGTCTCGATCTCTTCGCCAGGCTCGAGCCAGTCGTTCAGCATCGCGTCGGTGATCGGCGGCATCGCCGGCCGGTCGGCTGCGTGCGCCGCCCCGGACAGGAAAAGGGCTGCAATCAATCCCAGGCTGCGCATCGCTTCGTCTCCCCCTCGGATGTCTCCAGATTATCATCTGCTATCATATCGTCCAGCGGCTGCCGGTGATCTGCCGCACAGCCCAGTTTCCGCTTTCCTACATTATCCCGCTGACTTACCGTCGCTTCGGGGTCGCCTGAAAGCGCGAAGACGCGATTTCAGAGTGAAGTTAGGCAGTTTTCCGCCACTATTCGCGCGGAGCTGGACAGCGCCAAGGGGATTCAGGTGGCGACATGGCGGCGGATCGGTGCGCTGGGCGCGGCGCTTTTGGGACTGGCCTGCCTGGCTCCGCCATCGGCTGCGCAGCCTTCCGGCGCGTGCGGCACCGCACCGCTGACCGGCGACCGTGTCGCGCTGCTCATCGGCAACAGCGCCTATAACGATTGGGACTGGCCGTCGCTCAAGAACGCCGTGAACGACATCGACTATGTTTGCGACGCCTTTGTGAAGGCCGGGATTTCGCCGCGCATCGTCCGCAACGCCGACAAAGCCGCGCTCGACGCCGAACTCGTCAAATTCGGCGAAGAGGCGAAGGGGGCGAAATCGGTCGTCCTCTATTATGCCGGCCATGGCTTCGAATATGGCGGCCGCAACTGGCTGGTGCCGATGGACGCGCCGCCCGCCACGCGGCGCGCCGATGTCGAGAAACGCTATCTGTCGATCGAGGCGCTGGTGAAGCGCGTCGTCCCGCAGGGGGCCTTCACCTTGCTCTTCGTCGACGCATGCCGGACCACCGAACCGGTGGTTCGCGTCGAGGATGTCAGTGTCGCGGGCGGCGAGGCGGGGTCGGCGCCGCTGGGTCTGCTCGATATCGGACAGGGGGCGGTTTTCTATTCGACGGCGAAGGGCCGGCCCGCGCTCGACTTCGCACCCGTCGGCTCGCCGGTCAGCCCGTTCGCGGCGGCGGTGGTCAAGGAACTGGCGATCCCGGGGCTCGAAATCTCCGACTATTTCAAGGTCGTGTCGCGCGAAGTATACAAGCGCACCTATGGCATGGAATTGGGGCCGCAGCAGCCCTTTCACTATGGCAGCTGGTTCGACGACTATTATCTCGTCGCGCCGCCCGAGCTTCCCGCGACGGGTCCGATGCGCCCTGCGCCGACCATTGCCGCGGCGGCTCCGCTTCCCGGAGACAAGCCCGGTGCGGCTGTACGCGGCGGCGCGGCGGGTGCCGACCCGCTCGCCGATGTCGGGCTCGACCGGCTGGCGATCGAGGATGAGCCGATCCTGATCGCCGATGTGCTGTCGCGCCACCCGGCGGCCGAACTGATCGGCCTTGCCGACGGCGGGCATCCGTTGGCGCAGCATCTCGCGGGCTATATGTTCTCGCTCGGCGTCGGGGTGAAAAAGGATGTGCCGCGGGCCCGCGCCTATCTCGAAAAATCGGCGGCGCAGGGCTTTGCGGCGGGGCAGCAGGAGCTTGCCTATCTGCTGCTCGAAAACGAACCGTCGCCGGACGATGTGAAGCGTGCCTATGACCTGTATGTCGCCGCGTCGAATGCGGGCTTTTCGAAAGCGAAGACGCATCTCGCCTATCGGCTGGCGTCCGGAACCTTCGGTCCCGCCGATTTCGTCCGCTCGCAGGCGCTCTATGCCGAGGCCGCGGCGCAGGGTCATCCGGCGGCGATTTTTGCGCTGACCTATTTCGCCGACACGCGCGCCGCCAATCTGGCACGGCTGCGCAGCATCGCCAGCGGCGGGAATCCGGAGGGCAATCACTGGCTGTGCGAGGCGCATTTCGCGGCCAAGACGCTGCCCGCGGCGATCGAGGATTGCGGCGTCGGCGCCCGCGCGGG
>JACDQN010000458.1 GCA_015657575.1 Sphingopyxis sp. | reverse complement strand
GAGCTTGCACCCACGGCGGTTTTCAAGACCGCTGCCTTAAACCACTCGGCCACCTGTCCGTCGGCGCCGACATAGCGCGCGGGCGCCGTGCGGCAAGCGAAACCTGACCGGCTCGGCCCGTCGCGCGAATGACTCGGGCCGTCCCGTCGCGGGCTGGCCAACGCGCTCGCATCTGTGCGACACTTTGCTATGAGTGGGGACATGATGCGAGCCAACAGCAAGAGAATCGGACGCCTTTTCAGGCTGATCAGCGCTTTTCTTTCCGCCTGGATGCTGACGGCGTCGGCGCCGCTCCACGCGCAAAGCGGCAACGGCGGCTTCGATGCCTACGTCCAGTCGCTATGGCCCAAGGCGCAGGCACGCGGGGTGTCGCGCGCGACATTCGACCGGGTGACCGCCGGCCTCGTCTACAATGCGCGCGTCATTGCACTTGATCGCGACAATCTCGGCTCGCCGCCCAGTCCGAACACCCCGATCCCGGCTTTTGCCCCCTATAAGGCCAGGCATGTCGATGCGGCGCGCATCGGCGGCGGGCGCCGCGTCCATGATCGGCTGCTGCCGCTCCTGTCGCGGATCGAACAGCGAACCGGCGTGCCGACGAGCATCATGATCGCCATTTACGGCCACGAGACCGCTTATGGTCAGGTCACCGGCAATTTCGATCTGCCCGAAGCGCTTGCGACGCTCGCCTATGAAGGACGGCGGCGCAGCCTGTTCGAACCCGAATTGATCGCGACGATGGTGATGGTCGAGCGCGGCGTGCCGCGCAGCGCGCTCAAGGGCAGCTGGGCTGGCGCCTTCGGCTATCCGCAATTCCTGCCGTCGGTCTATCTGGCTGTCGCCGAGGACGGCGACGGCGACGGGCGCGCGAATATCTGGTCGAGCGAGGCCGACGCGATCGAATCGATCGGTTCCTATCTGCGCCGCGCCGGCTGGCGCGCCGGCCAGCCGTGGGGTGTCGCGGTCACCGTGCCTGCGGGTTTCAACCGCGGTGCGGTCGCCAACCGGCTGAGCCCCACCCGCTGCCCGCGCGTTTTCGACCGCCACAGCCGCTGGCGGTCGATGGCCGAGTGGCGCGCCGACGGTATCGTGCCGGTCGGCGGGCGCTGGCCGGACGACAATATCCAGGCGACCTTGCTCGAACCCGATGGCCCGGGGCGGACGGCTTATTTGCTGACCGGTAACTATCGTGCGATATTGGACTATAATTGTTCCAACTTTTACGCACTGTCTGTGGGGTTGCTGGCGGATGAAATCGATCGTTAGGGGCGGGGGGCTGATGGCCGGGGCGATGCTGTTGCTCGCTGGTTGCGGAAGCGTCGACGGCAAGCGCGATGGACGGCCGACAGCCAGCCCGACGCCTGCGCCGATGGCCGGAGTGGGCGATACGCCGGTCAAGGTCGGCGAACCCTATACGATCGGCGGTACCACCTATACGCCCGCCGATGTCGCCGACTATGACGATGTCGGCTACGCCAGTTGGTATGGCGAGGAACTCGCCGGGCGCCCGACCGCCAACGGGGAGAGCTTCGACCCCGCAGGCATCAGCGCGGCGCACAAGACGCTGCCGCTGCCGAGTTATGTCGAGGTCACTGCGCTCGAAACCGGGCGCACGATCCTCGTCCGCGTCAACGATCGCGGACCGATGGTGAACGACCGGCTGATCGACCTGTCGCGCGGCGCTGCCGAGCAGCTTGGCATCACCGACGGCGTCGCCGCAGTCCGCGTCCGCCGCACCAATCCGCCGATAGCCGAGCGCTTGCAGCTGCGCAGCGGCAAGCCGGTCCCCGAACGGATCGAGACGCCCGAATCGCTGCTCGCCATTCTGCGGAACAAGCTCAAGGCGTTGCCGGTTCCGGCCAACGCGCCGACAGCCGCCATCGCATCGCAGCCTGCGGCACCGATCGCTTCGGGAACGGCAAAGCCCGGCGACGACCGCTTCATCGTCGAAGGCGGCAAACCCGCCCCGAAGCCGGCGGCTCCGGCCGCAAAGCCCGCGCCGGCCAAACCTGCGCCCGCCGCCAAGCCGGCGCAAATCACCGTGGGCGGCATCTACATCCAGGTTGCCTCGTTCAGCAGCAAGGAACGCGCCGATGCTACCGCGAAGCTTTTGAACGGTACGGTTTCGCCGGCAGGCAAGCTCTGGCGTGTCCGCATGGGACCGTTCGACAAGGACGCCGACGGCAACGCGGCGCTTGCACAGGCGAAGGCCAAGGGGTTCCGCGACGCAACGATCGTCCGCGAGCGAAAGTGATGCAGCGCGGGGGTAGGGTTCGGGGGGCGATCGCGCTTCTGACGCTGACGGTGTCGTTCCCGGCGGCTTGGGCTGCCGACCCGCCGCCCAAATCCGCGCCCGCGCGTGCACCCTATTCCACCGAGGCGCCGATCGTGATGCTCAAGGATCTCGATTCGGGCGAAATTCTCTTTGCGCGCGGCTCCGACAAGCGCTTTGCCCCCGCGTCGATGACCAAGGTGATGACCGCCTATGTCGTCCTCGATCTCATCAAAAAGAGTCAATTGTCGCGCGATAAGCTTTTCATCGTCGAAGAGGCGACGTGGAAGAAGTGGAGCGCGCGCAGCCGCAGCTCGAGCATGTTCCTTCGCGCGGGCGAGAAAATATCGGTCGATGACCTGCTCAAAGGGCTCATCACGGTCTCCGGCAACGACGCAGCCGCCGTTCTCGCCGTCGGGATCGACGGTAGCGAAGAGGCTTTTTCAAAACGAATGAACGCAGTAGCTTCCAGAATTGGGATGGCATCGAGTAATTTTGGAACGCCGAGCGGCTGGCCCGACGGCGGCGCGACCAAAGTCAGCGCGGGCGACCTGATCCTGCTCGCCGACCGGTTGATCCGCGACCATCCGGCGGCCTATGCGCGCTATTTCTCGATCCCCAAGCTGCAGCATGGTGTTTCGCCCGACGGCAAGCCGATCGTGCAGGCGAACCGCAATCCCATTCTCGGCCGCTTTGTCGGTGCGGATGGGCTCAAGACCGGGCACACGTCGGAAGCGGGCTATTGCTTCCTCGGCTCCGCAAAGCGCGACGGACGCCGCCTGATCATGGTGGTCGCCGGCATGGCGAGCGAAAAAGCGCGCCGCGACGAAGCCGAGCGGCTGATGAACTGGGGCTTCGGCACGGCAATGGCATCGGCCGACACGGGCAAGGACAAAAGACTTGCCGCGGGAACGAGCGGCGCCGCGCCGTGATGACAAAGGCCGCGCGGACGGCTACCGCCGATCCATGCGCGGGCGACATCCCCTTTCTCGACTTTGCGGACTGGCCGCATGAATCGCGGGCGCTTCATCACGCTCGAAGGCGGGGAGGGGGTCGGCAAATCCACCCAGATTCGCGCGATCGCCGCTGCGCTCGCTGCACGGGGCATCGAGACCGTCGTGACGCGCGAACCGGGCGGCAGTGCGGGGGCCGAGGCCATCCGCACGCTGCTGATGGAAGGGCAGGACGATCGCTGGGATGCGCGCAGCGAGGCGCTGCTGTTCGCGGCGCGCGCGCCGATCACGTCGGACGCGTGATCCGTCCCGCGCTGGAGCGCGGCGCCTGGGTTTTGTGCGACCGCTTCGTCGACTCGAGCCGTGCCTATCAAGGCGGGGGCGGGGGCATCACCGACGCGGACATCATGATGTTGCACGCGTTCGGGTCGCAGGGTCTGCTTCCCGATCGAACCTTCCTGCTGACGGTGAGTGCCGGCGAAGCGGCGCGGCGCCTTGCAGTCCGCGACGCCGCGGGTGCCGACCGCATGGGCAGCAAGCCCAGCGACTATCAGGCACGGCTCGCTGCGCGCTTTGCCGAAATGGCGGCAGCCGAGCCCGAACGGTGGCGTCGGATCGACGCCGACGCGCCCGCGGACAGGGTAAGCGCGGCTATCATGGCGGAGCTTAGCGAATGGCTGGCATGATCGGGCACAGCGCCGCCGAGGACGCATTTCTCGAAGCGTGGTCTGGCGGACGCCTGCACCACGCCTGGCTGCTCGCCGGACCGCAGGGAATGGGCAAGGCGGACTTTGCCAAGCGGCTCGCGCGGTTCCTGGTCACCCATGGACGCGGTGGAAGCGGGGAGGCGATCACGCTCGACGACCCTGGCGACACCGCGGCGGGCCGCCTGGTCGACGCCGGAAACCACCCCGAGATCCTGTCGCTGACGCGCCAGCCAAAGGATAAGGGAAAGGAACTCGCGCGCAATATCACGATCGATCAGGTGCGCACGATGATCCGCCGCCTGCACTATTCGCTCTCGCTGGGCGACTGGCGCGTGATCATCGTCGATGCGGTCGACGATCTCGAAACCGATGGCGCCAACGCGCTCTGAAGACGCTGGAAGAACCGCCCGCACAGACGCTCTTTCTGCTGGTCAGCCATTCGCCAGGTCGGTTGTTGCCGACGATCCGCTCGCGATGCAGAATGATGCGTTTTCAACCTGTTGACCGTGACGTCATGGCGGCGTGGCTGCACGAACTGCGCCCGATGCTCGACATGGCAGAGGTGCGCGCGATCGTCGCGGCGGCGGGCGGCGTTCCCGGTAAGGCGCTTGCGCTGATCGACAGCGATGTTGCGGCGGTCGAAAAGAAATTGCTCGCCATCGCGACCACCGGCGACCCCGGCAACCGGCTCCGCGAAGCGCTGGCGCGCGAGGTTGGGGGCACGAGCAACCGCGAGCGGCTGGAACTGGTGATCGACATTGTCCCGGCCCTTCTGGCGCGGATCGCGCGCGACCGTCCGGTCGCCGAAATCGCCCCGGTGCTCGCCCAATGGGACCGGGTACAGCGCACCGCGCGCGATGCTGTGCGCGGATCCTATGACGGCGCGATGGTCGGGTTCGAAATCGGCAATTGCCTTGCCGAACTGGCGCCGCGATCGGGCCAATCCGCGCGCTGACGCTTCCCCTTGCGCGCCGCACCCGCTAAGGCGCGCGCATGTCCGAACCTTTCTACATCACCACCGCCATCAGCTACCCCAACGGCCGCCCGCATATCGGCCATGCCTAATGAAGCGATCGCACCGACGTGATGGCGCGTTTCCAGCGCAGCCGCGGCCGCGATGTCCGCCTGATCACCGGCACCGACGAACATGGGCTGAAGATGTTTCAGACCGCGCGCGATCAGGGGCGGGCAACGATCGATCTCGCTGATGAAATGTCGGGTTATTTCCGTGAGATGTATGCCAAGCTGAATATCAGCTATGACAATTTCATGCGCACGTCCGACGCGGCGCATCATGCCGCTTCACAGGCGATCTGGAAAGCGATGGAGGCCAATGGCGATCTCTATCTCGATCGGTACGAGGGCTGGTATTCGGTTCGCGACGAAGCTTTTTACGACGAAAGCGAACTCGCCGACGGGGAGGGGGGCGTTCGCCTGTCGCCGCAGGGAACGCCGGTCGAATGGACGGTCGAGGAAAGCTGGTTCTTTCGCCTCTCGGCCTATCAGGACAGGCTGCTTGCCCTCTATAACGACCATCCCGATTTTATCCGCCCCGAAAGCCGCCGCAACGAGGTGCTGCGCTTCGTCGAGGGCGGCCTGAAGGATCTGAGCGTCTCGCGCACCAGTTTCGATTGGGGCGTTCCGGTGCCGGGTTCGCCGGGGCATGTCATGTACGTCTGGGTCGATGCGCTGACCACCTATCTCTCGGGGCTCGGCTATCCCGACTCTGCCGGCGACTTCGGTACATTTTGGCCGGCGAACATCCATATGATCGGCAAGGATATCGTGCGTTTTCATACGGTTTACTGGCCGGCCTTCCTGATGAGCGCCAATCTGCCGCTGCCCAAACAGGTGTTCGGCCATGGCTTTCTGCTCAACCGCGGCGAAAAGATGTCGAAATCACTCGGCAATGTCGTCGATCCGATGGCGCTCGCCGAGCAGTTCGGCGTCGACGCGCTGCGCTATTATCTGCTCCGCGAAGTCAGCTTCGGGCAGGATGGCAGCTATTCGGCCGAGGCGATCGTGCGGACCGCGAACGCCGACCTTGCGAACAGTTTCGGCAACCTCGCCCAGCGCAGCTTGTCCATGATTTTCAAAAATTTGGATGGCAAACTATCGACCGATTATGCGCCCTCGCAAGACGATCTCGATCTGCTTGCCGATCTCGACGAAATGGCGACCGAGCGCCTGCCGCGCGAATTCGAACAGCTTGCTTTCTCGATCGGCATCGAGGACTGGATTCGCACCGTCTTCGCCTGCAATCAATATGTCGATACGCAGGCGCCGTGGGCGCTGCGCAAGACCGATCCGGATCGTATGCGCGCGGTCCTGATGACGCTGTTCCAGGCGGTACGCACGCTGGCGATCGCGATCCGCCCGGTGGTGCCCGAGGCCGCCGACAAACTACTCGACCAGATGGGCATATCCGCGGATGCGCGCGATTTTGCCGCGCTTGCCGACAAGGACTGGTTGCAACCTCGCCGCCAGTGGTTTCGTTGTGGGCCAGCCCGTCCCGATCTTCCCGCGCCTGGAACTGCCGGAAGGGGAAGGGGAGGCGTAATGCTCGTCGATTCGCACTGCCACCTCAATTACAAGGGGCTTGCCGAGCAGCAGGGCGAGGTGCTGGCGCGCGCGCGCCGGCGGGGCGTTACCGCCATGCTCAACATCGCGACGCGCGAGAGCGAATGGGACGATGTGCTCGCCGCGGCGGAAGCGAACGACGATGTCTGGGCGAGCGTGGGCATCCACCCGCACGACGCCGATCATCACCCCCGACGTCGACACCGAGAAGCTCGTCAAGCGCGCGGCGCATCCGCGGGTGATCGGGATCGGCGAAACGGGACTCGACTATTATTATGACAAGAGCGACCGCACACGGCAGCAGGACAGTTTCCGTCGCCACATCCAGGCGTCGCAGCAGACCGGGCTGCCGGTGATCGTCCACACGCGCGATGCCGAGGACGACACGCTGGCGCTGCTCGGCGAGGAAGTGGGCAGGGCAGCCTTCCCCGGCGTGATCCATTGCTTTACCGCCAGCGACGATTTCGCGCGAAAAGCGCTCGATCTTGGCCTCTATATCTCGATTTCGGGGATCGTGACGTTCAAAAACGCCGCCGACCTGCAGGCGACCGCCAAATGGCTGCCGCAGGATCGGCTGCTGATCGAAACCGACTCCCCCTTCCTCGCCCCCGTCCCGCATCGCGGCAAGACCGGCGAGCCGGCCTTCGTCGCCGACACGCTAGCCTATCTCGCGGAGCTGCGCGGCGAAGACAGCGACACGCTGGCAGCGGCCACCAGCGCCAATTTCTACAGGCTTTTCAGCAAGGCGGCGCCATGACGTCGCTACGCCGATGAAATTGAGAATCCTGGGTTGCGGCACCTCGTCGGGGGTGCCGCGGATCGGCAACGACTGGGGCGCGTGCGATCCCGACAATCCGCGCAATCTGCGCAGCCGCGCCTCGATCATGGTATCGCTCGGCGGCTTTCGCATCCTCGTCGACACCAGTCCGGACATGCGGCTGCAACTGCTCGACGCCGGCATCGGCGCGATCGATGCGGTGATCTGGACGCACGAACATGCCGACCACACGCACGGGCTCGACGATCTACGCCAGGTGATGCACCTGCGCCGCTCGCCGGTTCCGGTTTATGCGCGCGACCATGTGCTCGACATATTGAAATGGCGCTTCACCTACGCCTTTGCCGGAAATGCCGGCTATCCGGCATCGGTCGATCCGATCGACCTGCACGACCACCAGTCGATCGGGCCCATCGAGGTCTCGGCGCTCGAAATGCCGCACGGGCCGATCAAGGCCAGCGGGCTGATCTTCAGCGACGGTGCGCACAGGATCGCTTATGCAACTGATTTTTCGAAATTTACCGACGAGATGGTCGATTTTTTCCAGGGCGTCGATCTGTTTGTGATCGACGCGCTGCGCCGCTATCCGCATCCGACGCATCCGCATCTGGCGATGACGCTCGAGGGCCTTGCGAAGGTCGGCAATCCGCGGGCGATCATCACCCATATGGACAATACGATGGACTATGACGATCTGGCGGACGAATTGCCCGACGGCGTCGAGCCGGGTTATGACGGTCTGGAGGTGCAGCTATGAGCGATACGGCAATCCAGTTGATCACATTTGTCGGGGCCATGACTTTGGTGGTGAGTTCGTTGCTCGCTCGGCGCTTGCCGGCGGCCGATTGGGTCAAGATGAGCCTGGCGTGGGTAGCGATCTTTGGATTGGTGTTTCTTGTCATTCGAACCTGGCAAGCTGTGACATGACCCGAGGGGGCCATTTCTTTCCCCCGCTGTCACCCACCTTTAATTTAACATAATATATATTATCGGATAATGAGATGACCGAAGCGGCCGCGCCATCCCCCATCGATCGCCTCCTCGCCATCATGCGCCAATTGCGCAATCCGGAGGGCGGCTGCGAATGGGATCTCGCGCAGGATTTCGAAACGATCGCGCCCTATACGATCGAAGAAGCCTATGAGGTCGCCGATGCGATCGCCGGCGGCGATCCTGCCGCGATCTGCGACGAGCTTGGCGACCTGCTGCTCCAGGTCGTGTTCCACAGCCAGATCGCGGCCGACAAGGGCCTGTTCGGCTTCGACGACGTCGCCAACGCGATCAGCGCGAAGATGGAACGCCGCCATCCGCATATCTTCGTCGGCGGCAAGACGGACGACGTCCGTCAGCAGTGGGAAGCGATCAAGGCCGCCGAACGGGCAAGCGATGGCCCGCAGAGCGCGCTTGCCGGTGTGGCGTTGTCGCTGCCGGCGCTGCTGCGTGCGCAAAAGCTGCAGTCGCGCGCCGCGCGCGTCGGGTTCGACTGGCCCGATGCCGAGGGCCCGCGCGCCAAGATCGACGAGGAATTGGCCGAGGTCGAAACGGCGGCAAGCGACGATGCGCGCGCCGAGGAAGTCGGCGACCTGCTCTTCTCCGTGGTCAATTATGCGCGGCATCTTGGCGTCGACGCGGAGGATGCGCTGCGGGCGGCCAACCACAAATTCGCGCGGCGGTTCATCGCTGTCGAAGCTCGAGCGGGCGCCGAACTCGGTTCCTTGTCGATCGATGGGCTCGAGGCGCACTGGCAGGCGGTCAAAGCCGCCGAACGCGCTTAGCTCTCAGGTTTCAGCGGGCCAGAGCCGCGCGAACCGCGCCCGGTCGGCGGGATCGAGACGCACGGTCAGCACATGACCGCCCTCCTCGACCTCGTCCCCAAGCACTTCGCCGCGCGCGTGCAGCCAGGCCATCGCCTCGCCCTGGTCGAAGCGCAGGAAGATGCGCTCCACCCGGTGGCTCGCGGTCAGCTGCGACGCCATGAGCGTGCGCGCCGCCTCGACGCCTTCGCCGGTCTCGGCTGATATCAGCGCGACGTCTGGACGCCGCGCCGCCATTTCCTCGATCCCCGCGCGCTCGTCCGGGTTGGCGGTGTCGATCTTGTTCCAGATTTCGATCTGCCGCGCGGCGTCGGGCGCATCCCCTTCCCCGTCCTGCGGCCCGTTGACCCCGAGCGAGTCGAGGATCGCGCGCACGTCGTCATATTGCGCTTCGCTGTCGGAATGGACGATGTCGCGGACATGGACGATCAGATCGGCGGTCGTCACTTCCTCGAGCGTCGCGCGGAACGCCGCAACGAGCTCGGTCGGCAGGTCGGACACGAAGCCGACGGTGTCCGACAGGATAGCCTTGTCGATACCGGGCAGCCGGATTTCGCGCATCGTCGGGTCGAGCGTCGCGAAAAGCATATCTTCCGCCATGACGGCACTGCCCGTCAAGCGATTGAAAAATGTCGATTTCCCGGCGTTGGTATAGCCGACAAGCGCGATCACGGGCCACGGCGCGCGCTGGCGCTTCGAGCGTTGCAGCTGCCGCGTCCGGCGCGCATCCTCCAGACTGCGCCGGATACGCGCCATGCGGTTGCGGATCATCCGGCGGTCGGCCTCGATCTGCGTCTCGCCGGGGCCGCCGAGGAAGCCGAAGCCGCCGCGCTGACGTTCGAGGTGCGTCCAGCTGCGCACGAGTCGTCCGGCCTGATAGTCGAGGTGCGCCAGCTCGACCTGGAGCCGCCCTTCGGCGGTCGCCGCGCGCTCGCCGAATATTTCCAGGATCAGCCCGGTGCGATCGATGACCTTGGTCCCGAACGCCGTTTCCAGATTGCGCTGCTGGATCGCCGACAGCGCCGCATCGACCACAACCAGCTGCACGCCCTTTGCCTCGATATCGGGCTTGATCGCGTCGATCTGGCCTGCGCCGAGCAAGGTTGCCGCGCGCGTCTGGCGCAGGCGCAGCGGATGCACCGCCACGACATCGAGCCCGATCGCGAGGGCGAGACCCCTCGCCTCGGCGGCACGCGCGTCGAGATCGCGCGACAGGCGTTGGCTGTGCCATTCGGGCACGACCAATAACGCAGCAGCGCCGCGCGTGACCTCGTCTTCGCTCTCGGTCATCGAGGCAATCAGGCGGCGTCCGCGCCGTCGTCGTCGCCCTCGCCGGTCAGGTTGATCGGCCCGTTGGGTTGCACCGTCGAAATGGCGTGCTTGTAGACGAGCTGCACCTGCCGCTCGCGTTCGAGCAGCATACAGAACAGGTCGAACGCGACGATATCGCCCTGCAGCATCACGCCGTTCACCAGAAACATCGTGACCGACTCGTCCGAACGACGCACGGCGTTGAGGAATACATCCTGCAACGCCTTGCCTTTGCCATTCGGTACCTCGCGAATATTCTCGCCAAGCGCCGACAGGTCGAAATCATGCGACGGCATCACCGTTGAGATCGCATGTTTATAGACAAGCTGCGACTGGCCGTCGCGGCGGAGCAGCAGCGAGAAATTGTCGAACCAGGTGATGATGCCCTGAAGCTTCACGCCCTTGACCAGGAACATGGTGACCGGCGTTTTGCTGCGGCGCAGGGCGTTGAGGAACAAATCCTGGAGATTCTGATTCTTATCGGACATATTTGCCTCCATATATTGGCGGTAGAACCGCGGGCGCGGCACCGGTTTCCGGCTTCGGGACCTTCTTCGCATACGCAATATGCGGCAAAGAATCACCAAGGTCTAGCGCAAAGCCGTCACCCTTCGCCGTCGGAACTTTCGGTCAGTCCCAGCAGCTTGAGTTTCCGATGCAGCGCCGAACGCTCCATCCCGATGAAGGTTGCGGTGCGCGAGATATTGCCCGAAAAACGGTTGATCTGGATGCGCAGATATTCGCGTTCGAAATTCTCGCGCGCCTCCTTGAGCGGGATCGCGGTGATCGATTCCGAATTCGGCAGGATATCGGCGCCGCCGCGGACCAGTTCGGCGGGAAGCATGTCGGCATCGATGCGCGCCAGCCGGTCGCTCGGCGCGAGGATCATCACGCGTTCGATCACATTGCGAAGCTCGCGGACATTGCCTGGCCATTCGTGGGCCTGGAGCGCCGCCATCGCCTCGGCGCTGATCTCGGGCGGAGGAACGCGGCGATCGGCGGCATAGCGACCGACGAAATGGTCACAGAGACTCGCGATATCGTCGCGCCGTTCACGCAGCGGCGGGATATGCACCGGCACGACGTTGAGCCGGTAATAGAGATCTTCGCGAAAGCGGCTCTCGGCAATCTCGGCGACCAGGTCGCGCGCCGAGCCCGAAATGATCCGCACGTCGACGCGGATCATCGTGCGCCCGCCGACGCGCGTGAAGCTCTGATCGGTCAGAACGCGCAGGATCTTGCCCTGCGTCGTGATCGGCATGTCGGCGACCTCGTCGAGGAAGAGGGTTCCTCCATGTGCCTGCTCAAGCAGGCCGACGCGAATCGAACCATCCTCGGCTTCGGATCCGAACAATTCGGTCTCGACCGTCTCCGGGTCCATGCGGGCGGAAGAAATGACGCGAAACGGAGCATTCTGGCGCCCGCTCCAACCGTGAAGCACACGCGCCGCGACCTCCTTGCCGACACCCGGCGCGCCGGTGATGAGCACGCGGCTACCGGTTCCGGCAACGCGTTTCAGCGTCGCGCGGACATTGTTGATCGCCGCGCTGGTTCCCGTCAGCTCGTCGGCGGGCCCCGCCTTTTCGCGCAGCTGCGCATATTCGAACCGCAGCCGCTCGCTTTCGGTCGCGCGCGCGACGAGATGGAGCAGGCGCTCGGCCTCGAAGGGTTTTTCGATGAAGTCGAACGCGCCGCGGCGGATCGCCGCAACCGCGGTGTCGAGCCCGCCATGGCCCGAAATGACGATGATCGGCAGCGTCGGATCGAACGCCTTGATCGCATCGACGAGTCCAAGACCGTCGAGCCGCGAGCCCTGCAGCCAGACGTCGATCAGCGCGAGCGACGGGCGCCGCTGGCGGATCGCCTCGAGCGCGGCGTCGCTGTCCGATGCGGTGCGCGCTTCATAGCCTTCGTCCTCCATGACGCCGGCCACCAGCTCGCAGATGTCGCGTTCGTCGTCGACGATTAGAATATCAAGCGCCATGCTCTTCTCTGTCCTGTCGGTTGCGGAGCCGCCCCGGAACCGTTTCTGCCTGTCCTGCCGCCGTTTCGCCGCCCATCCCCGCAAGCGACCGCAGCCGTTCGGGGTGGAGCGTCAGCGACACGCACGTCCCCTGCCCCGCCGGGTTGTCGCAAAAATCGAGCTCGCCATAATGCTGCTCGACGATCTTCTTGACGATCGCGAGACCCAGGCCGGTGCCGCCCTGGCGCGTCGTCATATAGGGTTCGGCGATCGCATCGCGCGCTTCGGGAAGCCCGATGCCGTCGTCCGTGACGCGGATGACATAGTCACCTGTCGCGCCGATATCGAGCTGGGCATCGATATGCCCCGTTGCCACCGCGTCTGTATTTTTATACTTTTCTTCAATAGCTTCTACAGCATTCTTGACGATATTCGTCACCGCTTGCGACAACAGGCGGCGGTCGCAGACGAGCGGGTCGATCTCGTTCGGGGTCTTGATGCTGAAGGCGATGTCGGGCTTGGCGACTTCGAACAGGAAGACCGCCTGACGAATGATATCGCGCACATCCTCGACCCCGAAGGTCGGCTTGGGCATGCGCGCGAAGCTCGAAAACTCGTCGACCATGCGCCGCATGTCGTGGACCTGGCGGATGATCGTATCGGTGAGGCGCTTGAAGGTCGCCTCGTCGCCCTCGATCTTGGCGCCGAAGCGGCGCTGCAGGCGTTCGGCGGCGAGCTGGATCGGCGTGAGCGGATTCTTGATCTCGTGCGCAATGCGGCGCGCGACGTCGGACCAGGCGGCGCGGCGCTGGTCGAGCAATTGCTGGGTGATATCCTCGAAACTGATGACGAAGCCGTCGCCCTGCGCGACCGCCTTCGCCGCAAGCGTCGCGGGCTCGGCATCCCGGCGCGCCAATTGCACGATCGCCTCGCGCTCGTTCCCGCTGAGCAGTTGCGCAAGTTCGGGCGCCACGTCGGCGAGCGGCTGCCCGGTCAAACATTCGGCCGACTGGCAGATCAGCCGCTCGGCCGCCGCATTGGCGAGCAGGATGCGATGGTCGGCGTCGACCGATACGACCGCCGACGAGACGCCGCTGAGCACCGCCTCGATAAAGCTGCGCCGGGCCTCGATCTGCTCATTGGCGTTGACCAGCGCACCGGTCTGGCCCTCGAGCTGCTCGGTCATGCGGTTGAACGCCTGCGTCAGCACCGAGATTTCATCGTCGCGCGCCGGCGGCGTCACGCGCACCGAAAGGTCGCCGCCCGCCGCCGTGCGCGTCGCGCCGATCAAGGTGCCGAGCGGGCGAACGATGCGGTCGGCGACGACGATCGCCGCCACGACGGCGAGCGCGAGCAGCAGCAGCGAGCCGAGGTAGAGCGCGCCGTTGAACTGGAGTTGCAGCAGCTGCGATCGCTTGAACAGCGCGTTGTAGTCAGCAAGGACAGTGTTGGCGCGGATCGATTGCTGGAAGCCCGGGACGTTGAAATCGCGCGATGCGTAAAGATAGGCCCTTCGCGTTCCGGGCAGGCGGGTCGCCGCCTCAATCCGGTTCGCTTCGCGGACGACTACCACCTCTTCGCCAGCGTCAAGCCTGCTGACCATGGTCGGCGTAAGACGGTTTTCGGCTGCGCGATTGTCTGGATTAACCCCTGCCGCGGTACGGGCAACGCCGTCGGTCCCAATTTCGATGATCGCTGATTCGTTCAGATTGCGCACGACAACCTGCTGGAAATAATAGTTGGAGAACTGAGAGCTGTTGGTCGGCAACCGGTCGAGAAGACCGCCAAGATCGGTCGCCATTGCCACGGTGTTCGCGCCAACCTCGCGCTGGTTCTCCTGATAATAGCCCTCGGCCAGATTGGCGGCGTTCTCGAACATCCCGCGCGATCGGTCGGAGAACCAGAAATCGACGCCGAACTGGAACAGAAGCGAGGCGAAGATCACCACCAGCAAGGTCGGCGCCGCGGCGATCAGCGAAAACAGCGCGACGAGGCGCACGTGCAGGCGGCCATTGCCCCCGGCCATCGAGCGCACGGCGCGCGCGCGCGCCACGCGGCTGCCGACGAGGACGATCAGCGCCATCGCGGGCACGAGGTTCGCGACCATGATGGCAGCGACCAACGCGGGGGTCAGCAGGCGCTCGCTCTGCGCGTCGCCGGTCACGAAGATGTAGGTCGCGATCCCGACACTGACGATCAGGGCGAGCGTATAATATTCGGGCGCCGCGAAATGCCAGCCGCCCGCGCGCGCGTCCTGTTGTTCCGACTCACTGTTTCGGGTCAGGGCCGCGGTTTGCTCCATTGTTGCCGCGTTACGACAATCCTGTTGCATAGAGAACACACAATCTGCGCGCCTTCGCCGAAATGCACCGTTTTGCGGCCGATCCGACGCGTGTGGCGTCAAGGATGCGCGGGGTCGATATCGAGCTGTCCCAGCCTTTTTCGCAGCGTATTCCGATTGATGCCAAGCCGTCGTGCCGCTTCCAGCTGGTTGCCGCGCACCTCGCGCAGCGTCCGGCGAAGCAGCGCCGCCTCGACGATCGCTTCGAGCCGTTCATGGATCTCGCCGTCATGCTCGGCACCGGCAAGCTGTTCGCGCGCCCAGTCGTCGACCGCGCGTGCGATGGTGTCGGCAGGTGCGGCGACCCCGGCGCTCTCGCCATTTTCCTGCAGCACCGCCTCGACATCGCGCGGCGCAACGACCGTGTCGCGCGACAGGACGGCGAGCCGCTGTACGACATTGCCGAGCTCGCGGACATTGCCCGGCCAGTCATAGCGTTCGAGCAATTGCATCGCGGCGGGCGCGAATTGCCGGTCGGGCAGGCCCGAATGGCGCCCGGCATCGACGAAATGGCGCACCAGCGCGGCAATATCGCTGCGCCGGTCGCGGAGCGGCGGCAGCGTCACGGGGATGACATTGAGCCGGTAGAAGAGGTCTTCGCGAAAGCGGCCGTCGGCGACGAGGCTGCGCATGTCGCGGTGCGTCGCCGCGATCACACGGACGTCGGCGCGCAGCGCGTGATGGCCGCCGACGGTCGAATATTCGTTGCTCTGGAGCACACGCAGCAACCGCGTCTGCGCCTCGAGCGGCATGTCGCCGATCTCGTCGAGAAACAGCGTGCCGCCCGCCGCCTGTTCGAACCGGCCTGCGCTGCGGCTATGCGCGCCCGTGAAAGCGCCCTTTTCGTGCCCGAACAGCTCGGCCTCGATCAACTCGCGCGGGATTGCCGCCATGTTGATCGCCACGAACGGTCCAGCGCGGCGGAGCCCCGTCGCATGGATCGCCCGCGCGACGACTTCCTTGCCCGTGCCCGACTCGCCGAGGATGAGCACGGCGAGATCGTTCGTGGCGAGGCGGGCAATCGTACGGTAGACCGCCTGCATAGCCGGCGCGCGGCCGACGAGGCCGTGGCTGTCGGCCTGGGCGGGATCGCCGCGCATCGCCGGCTCGGAGCGGCTGCGCTGAAGCGCGGCGCGGACGCTGGCGGTCAGTTCCTCGAGGTCGAACGGTTTGGGCAGATAATCATAGCTGCCGATCCCGGTTGCGCGCACCGCGGTGTCGAGCGTGTTCTGCGCCGACAGCACGATCACCGGCGTGTGCGGATCGACGCCGACACCCGGCAGCGAGTCGATGCCGTCGCCATCGGGCAGCACGACATCGGTGATGATCAGGTCGGGGCTGTTGTCGGCAAGCCAGGCGTTGCGCTCGGCCACGCTGGTCACCGAAGCGAAGCGGCCGCATTCGTCGATCAGCGTTTCGCGGATGATCAGTGCGATTGCCGGATCGTCCTCGACCAGCAGAATGGTCTTGCTGTTCGTCATGGCTGTGCCTTGCGCGCGGGCCGACGCGGCGGGCAGATGAATGCGAAAGCGGGTCCATTCGCCGTCGCGCATATG
>JACDQN010000457.1 GCA_015657575.1 Sphingopyxis sp. | reverse complement strand
CGGGTCGATGATCGACCGACGCTGACCTTCGAAAACGACCGACCTACGCCCCCGCCTCCCACCGCTCCGAGGCGGCACCCCCGCGATCATCGAGGCGATCGGGCTCGCGGCGGCGGTCGATTATGTCGAGGCGCTGGGCATCGATGCGATCCACGCGCATGAATGCGCGCTGGTCGGCACGCTGCGCGAAGCGCTCGCGCGCAAGAACAGCGTCACGCTGTTCGGCCCCGAAAACAGCGCCGGAATCGTCAGCTTTGCGATGGCGGGGGTTCATCCGCACGATATCGGCACTATCTTGGACGAAAGCGGGGTCGCGATCCGCGCCGGGCACCATTGCGCACAGCCGCTGATGGAGCATCTGGGCGTACCGGCGACGGCGCGCGCGAGTTTTGGTGTTTACAGCAATGACGACGATGTGGCGGCGCTGATCGACGGCCTCGCCCGCGTCGAGAGGATTTTCGGATGAGCGAGGACCGGATGATCAAGGTTGAGGAAGTCACGAGCGTCGAAGCGCCGCCCAAGGCGCGCGTCGAGGACGTCGAGACCGCACCCGAAAAGCTGGAACGCAAGCGCGACTATCTCGAGGGCTTCCTCGCAGCCAAGCCGCGGCGGTCGAACCCGGCGCGGTTGGCGGCGATCTCTACGAGGCTGTGATCGACGCGCTGAAGGAGATTTACGACCCCGAAATCCCCGTGAACATCTACGACCTCGGGCTGATCTACAATGTCGAGATCGACGAGGGGCACGTCATGGTCACGATGACGCTGACCACGCCGCACTGCCCGGTCGCCGAGTCGATGCCCGCCGAGGTCGAACTGCGCGTCGGCGCGGTACCCGGCGTCGGCGATGCCGAGGTCAATCTCGTCTGGGATCCGCCATGGTCGCCGCAGAATATGAGCGACGAAGCGCGGCTCGAACTGGGAATGTTGTGATGACCGAGACCAAGACCCGCGCGCGCCCGGCTGCCGTCACGCTCACCGCCGGCGCCGAGGAGCGCATCGCCAAGCTGATGGCCTCCGCCCCCGAAGGCGCGATCGGCGTCAAGCTGTCGACGCCGCGCCGCGGCTGCTCGGGGCTCGCTTACTCGGTCGACTATGTCACCGAAGAAGCGAAGTTCGACGAAAAGATCGAGACCCCCGGCGGCATCTTCTACATCGACGGCGCGTCGGTGCTGTATCTCATCGGCAGCACGATGGACTGGGTCGAGGATGATTTCGCCGCCGGCTTCGTGTTCGAAAATCCGAACGCCAAGGGCGCGTGCGGCTGCGGCGAGAGCTTCACCGTCTAGCGGCAGACCGACCAGCCCGCCGTCCGCGCCGCCATGTCCAAATGGAAATGATTGGCATGCGCTTCATTATGGTCGGGCGACAGCACGGTGCTGAACAGGTCGCACGATCCGTCGCGGACCTCGTGCAGGAAGGCGCTCCGCTTGTCGCCGGGCGCCAGTCGTTGATCAGCGAAATGCGCGTACCGTCGGCGAGGACGAAGGCCGAGACGTCGATCGCATTGGCGGTCGAATGCTGGCTTTGCGACTGCTGGCCGGCAATCTTGCGGCAATTATAGCTGCCGAGATTTTCAATTTCGACCACCCTTTGCCCGAAATGCTTCTGCGCGAGCGGCTGGACGACGTCACGGTCCCACAGAATCAGCGCCGCGGTCACTGCGCATCCCGGCGCGGCACCCGCCGGGCGCATCGTCGGCGCATATTTGTTGCCGGTCAGGATCATGCGCTGGCTCGCGCGGCAGACCCCCGTCCCCATCGCCGGCCGCCGCAGATAGCCCGCCCCTTCGCGGTCGAACGCCGCGAAACAGGCGCCATCGTCGCTCGCCAGCGCGACCAGCTTGCGCTTCGTCGCCCAGCCCTGCCGATGCGCCAGTTCGAAGCGCACACCGGGAAAATGCTCGGGATGCTCGCGCACCCACTGCATACCGAGGATCGCGCCGATGGTCAGCAACAGCGCAACCGCGAACCCGATCAGATAGGGGCGCAGGCTGGCCAGCATCAGGCCGCCAGCGTCAACACGGCGGGTGCAGGATCATCGTCGTTGGCGGCGTGGCGGTTTTCAGCCGATCGGCGGATCCGGCGGGCTCTGACACGGGCACGACGACGCGGCCGGAATCGCGCCATCTGCAATGCCATCCATGCGCGCATCGACCGCAACCGCGCGAAAGCCGACAAGGTCCAGCTGGCGATCAGCATATCGACGTAAACCGTCACATCCCAAGCCATGATCATCGCCATCTCGGCGGGGAAAACCATCGCAAAGCCTTGGAGCGACGCCAACCCGATGATCAGGAACAGGACATGCTTGCGCTCGAAGCGCGCCGCGAGCCGCGAGGGCTCCTCGACGAGATAGCGATGGAGCGACCGTGCGACAGGCGTTTCGGCCGCAAAGAGCATCACCGCGACCAGCCAAGTCATAACAAACGCAAGCAGCATGATGCCCCCCTTTCACCGTCCGGAGAGCTAGAGATAAGACATGCCCCTACCGTCGCAAGCCTCTGAAAGTGGGAAGAACGCTCAAAGCGGCTCGAACGTCACCGTCAGCCCGTCCTTCGGACGCGGGATCGGCAGCACCTGCCATTCGGGTTCATAGCCCGGCGCCACGACGATGCGATGCGTCGTCACGACGTGGTGGAAAAAGATCTTCGCCTGCATATACGCAAAGTGCAGCCCCAGACACATGTGCGCGCCGCCGCCGAACGGCACCCAGGCATATTTGTGCCGCTCGCGCGCGACCTCGGGTGAAAAGCGCATCGGGTCGAATTTCTCGGGCTCGGGCCAATGCTCCTCCATCATGTGCGTGAAGGCGGGGCTGACGCCGACCGACGCGCCCGCGGGGATGCGGTAGCCGCCATAGTCGAAATCCTTGAGCGCGCGGCGCGGAAAGCTCGGCACCGGGGGCACCAGCCGCAACGCTTCCTTGAACGCCCATTCGGTCATCTCGAGCTGGCCGAGGCTGTTGTGCCCGACCCCCTCGCCTGCGGGAGCAACGGCGAGCATCTCCTCCCGCAACCGGTCCTGCCATTCGGGATGGCGCGCGAGTTCCCAGACCAGCGTCGTGATCGAACTGGTGATGGTGTCGTGCGCCGCCATCATCAGGAAGTTCATATGATCGACGATCGCCTCGACCGACATGTAATTGCCGTCATCGTCGCGGGTGCGGCATATCTGGCTGAACATGTCCTCGCCGCTGCCTTCGCGGCGTTCGGGGACCATCTTGCCGAAATAGTCGACGAGAAAGGCCCGCCCCTTGGCGCCGCGGCCCATCGCGGTGAAGGGCAAAGGCACGCGTACGACGCCGATCGACGCCTGCACCATGTCGACGAAGGCCTTGTTGACCTTGTCCGCCTCGGGTCCCCACGGGATGCCGAGAAAGCTCGTCGCGGCAAGGTCGAGCGTCAGCTCCTTGATCGCCGGATAGAATTTGAAGGTCTTGCCGCTCCACTTGCCGATGCGGCTCTTGATCCCCTCGTTCAGCGAGTCGGCATAGTGGCGCATCGGTTCGGGCTTGAAGGCGACCGACAAGATCTTGCGGTCGGCGCGATGCTTTTCGAAATCCATCAGCATCAGCCGCGCGGAAACAGCAGGTTGAGCACCGGACCCCAGCCCTGTTCGGACGAAAAGATCTTCTCGCGGTCGAACATCACGAGCTCGTTCGCTTCGGGACCGTGCAGTGCGACGCTGCGCCCGCCGAAGCTGTTGTTGCGATAGACGCGGCCATATTTGGCGACCATGCGCCGCGTGAAACCGCGATAGTCGCGCAGCTGTTCGAGCGTGTTGCCGAGCAGCGGCATGCCGTCCTCACCCGGGATATGATCGAGCACCCGGTCGGAATTGCGCGGCAGCCAATGCTGCGTTTCGGGGCCGAAGCGCTTTTCGGACCATTCGATTTTCGCAGGAGCATTCATGACGGCAAACCCTCGCAATTTTTCGATCGTTGTGCCTATGCGTATCGCACTACTGACATTGCTGCAAGTAAGCCGTACCCGGGCGCAGGACTCCATTCACCGCAAATTCAACTCGACTCGTGCAGCTTCGTGTCCAAGATGCCGGGGTCCGTTCGTTGGACCCAAAAGGACGTGAACATGGTCAACAAGCTCCGCCGCCCCCTTTCCCTCACGCTTGGCGCGCTTGCGACCGCGACGCTGGGCGGCTGCTATTACGGCGACATCGGCGGGTCGAACTACGCATCCGCGGGCTATGCCTGCGAAACGCGCTATGGCGCGACCTATTACGACGATTACGATCCTTATGCCTATGACGACGGTTATGGCTACGACTGCTACGACGGCGCCGACTATGGCGGCGGGTTCGTCCAGATCGGCTTCGGCGGCGGCTGGTACGACGATTATTATTATCCGGGTTACGGCACGTGGATGTTCGATGGCTATCGCAACCGCTATCCGCTGAACGGCCATTATCTCAATTATTGGGGCGGCCGCCGCGCGTGGTGGAAACATCGCAAGGACCGGCCCGAGGGCGGCTGGAACGGCCCCGGCCGCCCCGGCCGCGGCGATCATGACGGCCGCCCGGGACGTCCGGGTGGCTGGCACGGCGGCGATCGCGACAATGATGGCCCGCGCGGCACTCCGGGTCGCGGCAACGACCGCCCGCCCGGCACCGGCAATCCCGG
>JACDQN010000456.1 GCA_015657575.1 Sphingopyxis sp. | reverse complement strand
CGAGTGAAAGAGCCGTGGAAAGGCTGGCATGGCCGGATAATGTAGGAAAGCGGTTTCTGCATGTCGGATTGGGGTGGGGGAACTGGCGTCCCCACTCTCTACATCCCGGGCTTGACCCGGGATCCCGCTTTTTTAGGGGATTGAAGGCTAGCTCCGCCCGTCAAGCCTGGAACCCCGGATCAAGTCCGGGATAACGAAAGAGGGCGAGCCTAACGCCAGTTCCCCACCCCAAATCCGACATGCAAAAACCGCTTTCCTACATTATCCGGCCATGCCAGCCTTTCCACGGCTCTTTCACTCGGTAGACGACAACCCTCGCTGTCCAGCTGTGCCAGCATAGGCACCGGCCCAAACCGCACGCTCCACAAGGCTGAACTTTCCTGAACTTTGGAACAGGGAAACGTCCGCTCCCCACCCCAAAGCAGCCATCGCGTCCCTCCAGATTTTTTGCTGTCCCACATTGCCGGGCCGCGATAACCTCGCGCCGTGTCTTGTTCGCACCTTGTTTTCTGCCTGCTTCGCGGGTGCGCAACATTCCGCTCCAAGTGAGACATACAAGAGGGGTATGTGGTGTGACCTTTGTGACCTTCCGACTGAAATTGAGTGCACGCCCCGCCCGAAATGCAACGGATCACGGGGGCGCATGATGCGGGGCGACAACGACCAGATGGCCTCCTTCTGGATGCCCTTCACCGCGAACCGCGCGTTCAAGGCAAACCCGCGCCAGCTCGTCTCGGCGAGCGGGATGCATTACCGGTCGAGCGACGGGCGCGAGATATTGGATGGCACCTCGGGTCTGTGGTGCAGCAACGCGGGCCATTGCCGGCCCGAAATTGTCGAGGCGATTGCAAAGGCTGCCGCGACGCTCGATTTCGCGCCGACCTTCCAGCTTGGCCATCCTCTGCCTTTCGAACTGGCGCAGCGGCTGGCGGCGCTGATGCCCAAGGGGCTCGACCGCATCTTCTTCACCAACAGCGGGTCGGAATCGGTCGATACCGCGCTCAAGATCGCGCTCGCTATCCAGCGCGCGAAGGGGCAGGGGACGCGGACGCGGCTGATCGGGCGCGAGCGCGGCTATCACGGCACCGGCTTTGGCGGGATCAGCGTCGGCGGGCTCGTCAATAACCGCCGCGCGTTCGGGGGCGGACTGCCCGGCGTCGACCATCTGCGCCACACGCACGATATCGAGCGCAATGCCTTCACGCGCGGCTTCCCGCAGCACGGCGCCGAGCTCGCCGACGACCTGCAGCGCCTCGTCGACCTGCACGGCGCCGAGACAATCGCGGCCGTGATCGTCGAGCCGATGGCCGGCTCCACCGGCGTGTTGATCCCTCCCGTTGGTTATCTTCAGCGACTGCGCGAGATTTGCGACCGGCACGGCATCATCCTGATCTTCGACGAGGTGATCACCGCTTTCGGCCGTGTCGGCGGGGCGACGGCATCGGAGGCATGGGGGGTCACCCCCGATATCATCACGATGGCCAAGGGACTGACGAATGCCGCGGTCCCGATGGGAGCGGTCGCGGTGAAGCGCGAGCTGCACGACGCGGTGATCGACAGCGTCGCCGGCGGAATCGAGCTGTTCCACGGCTACACCTATTCGGGACATCCGCTGGCGAGCGCCGCGGGGCTTGCGACGCTCGACCTCTATGCGCACGACGGACTGTTCGATCGTGCAAACGAACTCGCCTCCTGTTGGGAAGATGCGGCGCACAGTCTGAAAGGGCGGCGCCATGTCATCGACGTACGCACGATCGGGCTGGTCGCGGGCATCGAACTCGAACCGCGCCCCGGCGCGCCGACGGCGCGCGCGATGGAGCTGTTCCACGCCTGTTTCGACAACGGCCTGCTCGTCCGCGCGACCGGCGAAATTATCGCGCTGTCGCCGCCGCTGATCGTCGAGAAGGCACAGATCGACGAGATGTTCGGCAAGATCGCCGAATTGCTCGACACGGTCGATTGACCGGTCGCGGATTTGCCACGGTTCGCGGGCGCGAGGCGCCCACTGTTTCGGAACGAGACAAAGCCGCGATGGCCAACCGGGCGATAATGAGGTAGGGCGCGCGGGCGCCACTTGCGTCAAATTCCCATTCAAAACAGGTTTTTATCGTGCCTCCAGCTTTTCGTCCTCTCGTTTCGGCCGCCGTGGCCGCGATGGTGGTTGCCACCCCTTCGCTTGCCCAATCGACGCCCGCCATCGCCGGGCTCGATGCGCTGCGCGAGTGGAATCTCGTCGTCCTTGGCAATCTCGAATCATCGTCCGAGGTCGAGGGACGGACCTTCGTCGGCGGCAATCTGTCGGGTAATTCGTCCAACTATAATGTGCGCCAACTGCCTGCATCGACCACCGGCCAACCGGGTCTGACCGTGGTCGGCAACGTTGTCGGCGGACACAAGAATCTCAACAACGGGTCGGGCGCGATCGTCGGCGGCAACGTTACCAGCGGCTTCAACCTCAACGGTCCGGTGCAAACGGTGAAGGTCGGCGGTACGATCAGCAACACCAACGTAAATCAGAATATCGTGCAGTCGAATCTCGGCGCGAGCAATCCGGCGTTCGTCACCAATTTGCAGCAGGACAAGAGCCGGCTGACGAGCAGCCTCGGCAGCCTGTCGTTCGACATGGGCACGCTGAGTGCGAACAGCCAGCTGACGATTCAGGGCAATCGCGGAACCTTCAACGCCCAGCCCAATGCGCAGGGCATGGCGGTGTTCAATATTACGGCGGCCGACCTCGACAAGATCGGCGAGATCCAGTTCAACCTGAACGGGACAAAGACGGCAATCGTCAATGTCAGCGGGCGCAAGGTCACGCTCAACGACAATTTCCTGGGCGGTACGAACAACCTCGGCGAAAATCTGATCTGGAATTTCCCCGACGCGGAAGAACTCAAGCTGACGACGGCTTGGGGCGGATCGGTGCTGGCACCGCTCGCCGACGCGCAGACGTCGAATTACATCCAGGGTTCGGCGGTGTTCGGCAATCTCAAGCAGAATGGCGAGATGCATATCGGTACGTACAAGGGCGGCGATATCCGTCCGCCGAGTTCGGGCTCATCAACCGGCGGCGATTCAAGCTCGGGCGGCGGGTCCAGTTCGGGCGGCGCGGTGCCGGTTCCCGAGCCCGGTATGGTCGGCCTGTTCGCGCTGGCGGCGGGCGGGCTCATCTATCTGCGCCGCCGCCGCGGTAAGGGTGATCCGGCGGAATAAGCGTCAGACCTCGGTGGCGAGCGGGAAGGTCACCGAAACGCGCGTACCTTTGCCGAGCTCGCTTTCGATCGCGAGCTGCCCCTGATGCCGCTCGCTGATATGCTTGACGATCGCAAGGCCGAGGCCGGTGCCGCCGACCGAGCGGCTGCGCGCCTCGTCGACGCGATAGAAGCGTTCGGTGAGGCGGGGAAGATGGTCGGGCGCAATGCCGTCGCCTTCGTCGCTGACCGACAGGCGCACGCGATTGCCGGCGGGGAGCAGCTCGACGGTCACCGGGGTTCCGGAGCGGCCATATTTCATCGCGTTCGAGATCACATTGTGCGCAAGCTGGCCAAGTTGCGCCTCGTCGCCGAGCATCGGCTGCGGCGTATCGTCGAGCCGAACGACAATGTCCTTGGCGCGCGGATTTTCGCTGTCCTGCAACTGCGCGATCGTGCTGCGGACGATGGCGGCCAGGTCGACGTGCGCGGTCGGGCGGCGGAAACGGTCGGCCTCGACGCGGGAGATCGACAAAAGGTCGATCACCAATTGCTGCATCCGCCGCGCCTCGCGGTCGATGATCGACAGGAAACGGTGGCGCGTCGGCGCATCGGCTTCGCCGTTCATGTCCTGCAGCGTCTCGACATAGCCAAGGATCGCCGCGAGCGGCGTGCGCAATTCATGACTGGCGTTCGCAACGAAATCGGATCGCATTCGGTCGGCCGCATCGAGCAAGGACCGGTCGACGAGAAAGATGATGCTTTCCGATCCCGACAGCGCCGCGATCCGCATCGTCCAGCGCTGTCCGGGACGGGGGAAGTCCATCAGGTTGATGGTCTGCGCCTCGGCGCTCCCATCCGTCCGCGACAGCCAATCGGTGGCTGCCGGGTGCCGGATCGCGGTGCGCACGTCGGCGCCGACGATATGGCGCCCAAGCAGGCGGACGGCGGCATCGTTGACGATGGTGACGACATTGTCGGCGACGCCGAGCAGCGGTTCCTTTTCCTGATCGGCCCAGTGCGCGAAGTCGGGGTGACGAAGCAGCGAAGGCAAGGGTGCGTCGGCCGGCTGCGTCAGGCCGTCGGTACGAGCGTCGGGCAGGGGCGTCGGCAGTGCCGAATGCACGACCAGCGAGGCGGCTATTCCCGCAAGCATGAGCAGGATGATCGACAATGGGTCGCCGCCCGCCATGCCGGCGAAAATCGCGGCGACGGCGATCAGCGTCAGAGCGATGATCAGGCTGGAGAGGCGATCGAACATCGTGCCGCCGCGTTGCACGAAGCGGGTCGCGTCGCAAGGCGCTTTGCGGCGATTAACGTTTTTTCCTGCGCTGTCCCAAAGCGGGATGAAGGATGATGACGACGGTGTTTTGCTTTTCCCAGCCGCATCATTGGGTTATGCGCGCACCATGGAAAACAGCGACATCCCTGCCGAAAATCCACCCGCACCCGACGGCCAGGCGCAGGACGACGCCGTCCCGTCGCGGCGCAGGATGCTCGCGCTCGGTGCGGTGGGCGTGTCTGCGGCGCTGACCATCCGTCCGGCCTTTGCCCAGACTGCGGTATCGGTGATGAACTGCCAGATCCCGGTTCCCGCACCGACCGCTGCCGGAAAATATATCGATGCAGGCGGCAAGCTCGTCCCGCCCGGAACCAAGGGGGCCTTTCCGGGCTCGGCGCGGCCGTTCACGGGCGAAGAGGTCAAGCGCGCCTTCCGCGGTCAAACGTTGCCCGGAACTACCTACAATCAGTCGCAGGCCTATCTTCAGTATATCCGGCGCTTGCAGGCGGGGCAGAGCGGCTTTACCTGTTTCGCATCGATCACGATGCAGCGCTGACCGCATTCCCCTGGGCTTTCCTTTGGGGCGATGGCGGCGCCAGCCGCATCGCCAGACAAAGGAATTTTTGTGAAACTAGCTTCGCTTAAAAGGGGTCGCGACGGCCGGCTCGTGGTCGTGTCTGATGATTTGGCTTGGTATGCCGACGCCGACGGTGTCGCCCCGACGCTGCAGGCGGCGCTCGACAATTGGGCCTATGCGGCGCCGCGGCTTGCGGCACTGGCGGAGGATCTGAACCACGACGCCATTCCCAAGGAGCGGTTTCACGAGCGCGACGCCGCTTCGCCGCTGCCGCGCGCCTATCAATGGGCCGATGGCAGCGCCTATGTGAATCATGTCGCGCTGGTGCGGCAGGCGCGCGGCGCCGAAATGCCCGACAGCTTCTGGCACGATCCGCTGAT
>JACDQN010000455.1 GCA_015657575.1 Sphingopyxis sp. | reverse complement strand
GCAGCGCTTCGGCCGCATCGGCCAGCCCGGCGCGATACAATATCCGCACCCGCGCATCGCCTCCCGCGCCGGGCACGCTTACCCGCGCGGCGCCTTCGACGATATCGACGCGATAGTCCGCCGCGCTCAGCACCGTCTCGGTTCCGTCGGCGATCAGCGCGACGCCCTCGACCGCTACGACCGGCCGTGCGGCCGGCCGCGCCGTCCCGCCGCACAGCGGCACGATCTCCTCGCCCGTGCGCTCGATCAGCCACTGGCCGATGAACGTCTCGCACATATTCGCCGACGCCCCGACCAACCGTTCGACCAGCGCATCCTCGTCGCCCGCGCCCAGCCGCAGCCACGCGCGCGCTTCGTCCAGGCTCACCTCCATGGCAAGGCCATCCTTTCCAAATATAATATCGATGACGGGAAATGCCGGTCGCCATTTCGTTCAGACCGAGTCGAAAACGCCCGGCTGCCGCGACCCGGAGCGCAGCGTACGTCTGTACGTGAGCACCGGAAGCGCGGGAGGCGGGCATTTGCAGGCCGGTATGGGCGGAATGGCGACCGGCATTTGGCGCCCGGCTCCGCCCCGAAAGGGTTGGACGGGCCGGGCGCCCTCGCGCACCAGCGCCGTTTAGCTGGCGGCGAATTTTATCACTTTGATGGCCTGTGAATCGATGATCGCACCGCCCACCCTTTTGGTTGCATAAAAATGCACAAAGGGCTTGTTGCTGAACGGATCGCGCAGGATGCGCGTCTCGCCGCGATCGGCGACCAGATAGCCGGCGGCGAAATTGCCGAAGGCGATCGACAGGCTGTTCGCGCCGACATCGGGCATATCCTCGGCCTCGACCACCGGATACCCCAGCAGCGTCGCCGCCTGCCCCTCGACCAGCCCCGGCTGCCACACGAAAGCACCGTCGGTGGTCTTGAACTTGCGGATGCGACTCAGCGTATCGCTGTTCATCACCCAACACGCGCCCTGCCGGTACGGCGCCTTCAACGAATGGACGAGCTCGACCAGCTTGTCCTGCGGGTTCGACGCCGGAAAGGCGCCGGCGGTCCCGGTCGCCAGATGCTGCAACGTCCCGAACGCGCGGACGCTGTCGATCTCGTTCGTCGTCGTATAGGTCAGGAACCCCTTCGGCCGGTTCGTGCCATTGCCGTTCACGAACGCGCTGCCCTCGGCGACCGCGAACTCGCGGCCCAGCTGCTCGGCCAGCCAGTCCTCGACGTTGAACATCGCATCGTCGAGCATCGCCTGACTCGCCGCCGGATTGGCGTAGAGCTCGCCCGAGGGCGGCGCGATCTCGGCAAAGCTGCGCGTCGCGGTCTCGGGCCGCGCCGCGGTCTCGCCGACCCAGCCGGTGCCGAACGATCCCGTCGCGACCAGCTTGCGGTATCCGCTCGTCCCCGTCTGCACGACCGTCGCGATGCCGCGGATCGGCGACAGCGTCTTCAGCGTAGCCGCGATCGAGCCGTCGATCTCGCGCGGCACGGCAAAGCCGCCCTCGCCGCCGCTCGCCCCCGACAGGCTCTTCATCTCGACCCCGGCATCGATCCCGCGCCGCAGATATCGCTCGACAAAGGCATCGCGCGCCGGATCGGCTGCCTTCGCTCCGTCGAGCGGCAGCCGCGAAGTCGCGACCGCTTGGCGCTCGACCTGCGCCTTCAAGGCCGCGACCGACGCCTTCAGCTCGTCGACCGCCTCGGCCGCCAGCACTGCATCGAATGCCCCGTCGAGCGCATCCGCCTTCACTTCCATATCGTCCATGCTTTTCACTCCTTCACCACCTGAATCACCCGCGCCAGCGGTTGCATCGGCGCCGCCACCAAGCTCACTTCCGCCAGGTCGAGCACCACCAGCTCGCGCGGATCGTCCCCCCGCGCCGCGCGCACCCGATAACCAAAGCTCAGCCCCGTCAGCGCCCCTCTCGCGACCAGATCGGCCGCCGCCGGATGCGTCACCCGCGCCACGACGCGCAGCCCGCGCGCATCCTCGCGCAAAGTCTCGATCACGCCGATCGCCGCCCCGGGCCGGTGCTGCCACAGCAAGGGCACCACGCGTCGCTCGCGCAAACTCGCGGCAAAGGCCCCGCTGCGCACGACATCGCCGCCGCGATCGACGCGGTCGAACACCGAGGCATAGCCCGCAAAGCGCACGCTCATTTCAGCAGCCCCGGAAACCCCAGCTTCATCGCGAGGCCCACGACCAGCAGCGCCAGCGCCCCGCGCACCGCCCAGTCGACGACCGCCGCCCACGCGCTCTTCTTCGCATCGCGCCAAGCGCGCAGCAGCTGGCGCAGATCGCTCACATCGTCGCGCGCCGCCTCATCGGCGAGCCCCAGCCGCGCCAGCGCCCGCCGCGCCCCCAGCTCGCTCGCCTCCTCGACCACCGCGCGCAGCAAAGCCGCATCGGGCGCACTCGTCTCCGCCAGCGCGATCAACCGCGCCAGCGCCTCTTCCTCATCCATGCTAACTTCCTTTCGTCATCCCGGACTTGATCCGGGATCCACAGCCGCGCCGAAGTCATGGACCCCGGATCATGTCCGGGGTGACGACGCAGGCTAACTAAGCCCCAACAGCGCCTTCTTCTCATCCGCCGTCAGCCAGTCCGCCGCCGACACCTCGCGCCACAGCGCCATCCGATCCTCCGCCAGCGCCGGCACCCGATCGAGATCGACACGCAGCTCGGCGCCCGCAAACCAGCCCGACAATCCCTGCGCCACCGCCCCCAAAATCTTCGCGCAGAGCGGCAGCACCGTCAGCCGCCACAGCGCGCGATTGGCCTCGCGATAATTAGCATAGGTCGCATCCCCCGGCAGCCCGAGCAGCATCGGCGGCACCCCGAACGCCATCGCGATCTCGCGCGCGCTACTGTCTTTCAGCGCGAGGAAATCCATCTCCGCCGGCGACAGCGACAGCGCCTGCCACCTGAGGCCCCCCTCGAGCAGCAACGGCCGCCCCGCATTCGCCCCGCCCGCAAAACTCTCGGCCAGTTCCTCGCGCAGCCGGTCGACCTGCTCGGCCGACAAGGGCATCCCCTTGTCGCCCGGATCATGCACCAGCGCCCCCGAAGGCCGCGCCGCATTCTCGAGCAGCGCCGCATTCCACTTCGCCGCCGCATTATGCGCCGCGATCGCCCCCGCCGCGGCGCCCAGGCACCCCGCGCCATAATGATCGTCCAAGGGATGCAGCGCCTTCACATGCACGACAGCAACGCGCCCCGCGCCATCTTCGGCCGGCAGCACCGCGGCCGATCCGCCGGCCTTGTAGCGATAGGCGACCGGCCACCCCCGCGCATCGGCCTCGACCGTCACCCGCTCGGGCCGCAGCGCAAACAGCTCCGCCGGCGCGCCCGCGCCATCGGTCAAGATCTGCACATAGCCATTGCCATGCAGCAGCAGCTGCGACGCCAGCGTCTCGACCAGCCCCTGCCCACACGACGGTGCCGCGACGAGCGCCCCCAGCGCCGGATCGCTCGCAACGATCGGCGCGCTGCCCGCGCCTCGGCAACCAGCCGCACCGCCCGCTGCACGATGGCATTCGAGAGATACCCCTCGCGGACCTGCGCCTCCCACGTCAGCGGCGCCGGCGCACTCCAGCTCCCATACACACGCGACAAAGCGGGCCGCGCAGCGTGCTGCGCGGCCTTGCGGCCAAACCAGTTCATGATGTTCTCCTTGTTCGTCGCCCCGCGACGCCCGTTGCCAAGGCATCGTCACCCCGGGCTTGACCCCGGGGTCCCGCTTCTTCCGTCAAACCAGCAGTTCGATCATATCCAACCAGTCCGGATTACCCCGTTCGATCAAGTCGAACTTCCACTGACGATGCCAGCGCTTGATCCGCTTCTCGTGCGCGATGCAAAGAACGATGTCGTCGCCCTGCTCCGCCCAAACCAACCGAACGAGTCCATAGCGCGCGCAAAAATCGGAACCGTCCCCGCTTCGATGCTGATGAATGCGCGCCGCAAGATCAGAGGTAACGCCCACATACATCGTGCCGCGATAGCGATCGGCCATGATGTAAACCCAGCCACCTTGCCGCTCGCGCTCCATCACGCGGGCATTGGAAAAGCAGGACCCCGGGTCAAGCCCGGGGTGACGCGGAACGTTAGAGACACATTCAGAACGGTTCCGTCTGAACCCGAGAATGCCACCCTATTCTCGTCACCCCGGGCTTGACCCCGGGTCCCGCTATTGATCGAAAACACCGGCGCCCGAAATATTCAAACCCGCCTTACCCCCGGCTCCCGCCCCGTCTTCAGCCCCTCCAGCAAAGCCGCCAGCGCCCACACGCACGCATCCGCCCGGTCGGGCGAGCGCCCCGGCCCCGCATAGCCGCCACCGATCTGCAACCCGCAAAGCTGGTCCTCGAGGCTCCCGAACACCCCCGCATGCGCCACCTGCCCGCGCTCATAGGCGAGCGCGACCGGCTCCGCCCTGCGCGCCTTGCCGACGCTCGCATGCACCGGCACCACCGGCAGCGCGCAATCGGCCTGGCGCAGCGTATTTTCGACCATTTCGCCCCCCATATTGCTCTCGGCGACGATCCGGTCGGCGCCCCAGCGCGCCGCCGCGCTCGCCACCGCCTGCGCCCACACGCCCGGCGGCGCCCGCTCGACGCTCGCATCCTCGATCACCGCCAGCCGCCGGTCGCGCAGCAACGCCGCGACGACGATCCCGCACGCGTCGCCATGCGCGGTTGCCGGCGGATCGACGCCAATGATCACGCGCACCGGCTTGCCGATGCTTTCGGCTCCGACGCGGCACCGCTCGACCAGCGCCCGCGTCCACAGTGCGCCCTCGACATCCTCCAGCATCTCGCCGTCGAGCTCCTGCCGTCCCAGCCGCGTGCCGCCATAGCTTTCGATCATCGCGGCAACGAAGCTGTCGGGCAGCCACGGATTATCGCGCGTTCTGCCCAATGTCTCGGCCAGCCCCGGCGCCGCCAGCACGCGCCGCATCGCCGCATTGACGCGCGGCGTCGTCGTCACAACGACGCGCGGCCGCTCGCCGAGGCGAAGCCCCAGCATCAGATTGTCCCACGCGGCATCGCCGCGGCGCCATTTGGCCAGCTCGTCGCACCAGGCGAAATCATGTTCGGGCCCGCGCAATTCCTCGCCCGCCTCGGCCGAATAGAGCGTCGCGACCGCCCCGCTCGAAAAGCGCAGCTCGCGCCGCGCCTTCACCCAGCGCGGCTCTTCGCCGTGGCGCGCGACCGCGAGCAGCCCGCTCGGCCCCTCGATCATCACGCGCTGGCCGTCGGCCTGCGTCGCACCGACCAGCGCAATCCGTGCGTCCGGATTGTCGCGCGCGATCTCGCTCACCCATTCGGATCCTGCGCGCGTCTTGCCGAACCCGCGACCGGCGCGGATCAGCCAGACGCGCCAGTCGCCCGGCGGTTCGCGCTGTCCGTCATTTTCGAACCCGTACCAGCGCGCGACCCATTCGGCCTTTTCCCCTTCGGTCAATCCGGACAGTAGCTGTCGCAATTCCTTGGCCGTCATCCGGCGCACCGGACGCAACATGTCGTCGGAGCGCCAGCGCCGTGTCGCGCCATCGGTCGCCGTCAGGCCCGCATCCGTAATCTTGATCTTCATGCCCGTTCCAGATCACTAGAAACGTCGCTGGAAACGTCAGCCGAAACGTCGCCGGAAATGCCGTCGGGCGACAACAGCGACGGCTGTCCGTTCGCGATGCGCTGCCGCTCGATCATGGTGATGCGGCGGATCAGCGCCGCATCGGTTTCCTCCTGCGTCGCGATCTGGCGTGCCTGCGGCTTGCGCCCGCGGGCCTGCCCCTGCCGCGCGCTTTCGCGATGCTGGCCCAATATCCGGATTGCCTGATCGACGGTCATTTTCTCGACCAGCGCCACGCGCTCGTCGAGCGTATCGAAATCGATCTCGCCCACGGCTTCCAGCGCCCGCGCGACCAGCGCGGTCTCGAGCCGTTCATAACCGACGTCGAGCGCCGCTTGCCACGCCTTGGCGAATTCGGCGTCGCGCTGGCGCAGCTTATAGGCCGATGTCGCCCACATCCCCACCACCGCGCTCGCCCGCCGGATGTTGCAGCTCGCGGCAAGCTCGGTCAGAAATGTTGCGCGCTTCGCCTTGGTCCATGCATTCGCCCGGCCCGTCTTCGCCTGCACCGGCCGATGATGCTGCGCCCCGATCTGATCTTCGCGCTCGTCCATGTCGCCCACCTCCAAAAGCGAGCGGGCCGGAACACCCCTCCGCAAACGGAAGCGCGCCGGCCCGACTCGCAATTCTTCATGATGAAACACTTGTGCCATATCAGCGTGACGATGTCAATAGAAAATAACCTATATGGTTCTCTACTCATTTCGAGAAGATCATAGAGGTTATCGCAGCCGCATCAAAACACGCTGGCGCACCCGGTCGCTTATCCGACTCTATTCTGTCCGCGCGTTGTGGAACTGGTGGAGAAAAAGCAGAAGATTGAACCATAGCGGCGGAAAGAGAGGTGGCGTTCAAATCGTCGCAGGGCATAAAGAGCCATATGGGGGATGATCCGCAAGCACCGTGGCTAGCACGCTGGATAGGCGCATTCTTGCGCGAAATACCGGCTCCAAATGACTCGTGGGCTGAGATTATCGGTCATATTGCGTGGCCCACGCTTGCCCTCTTCCTGATTTTCAGGTTTCGCAGATTCTTGAGCACCCTGTTGCTCGCGATTGCTGACCGCATACGCACAGACCACGTAAAAATTGGATGGTTCGAGATACGGCCGAACGATCAGGTCATCGTGCTAGATGCAGAAGAGGCCGCGGAATCGACCCTCGAATTAGATCCATCCGACATTCAGAGAATTGAGCGGATGTTCGAATTTCTCGACGACGGCGACAATTTTTGGCGTCTTGTGAAATGGATTGAAACCGACGTGAGTCAGACCGTGGATATTGAAGATTTCCTGACGCTTCCGATCTATGCTAGTGATCGCGCAAGGGCATTTGAACAGGTAGAAGGGTTGGCTGAATGACCAAAAAATTCTTCACCAAAGTTTCGCCTAAGGCCTACGGCGGCATCCGCCGCGTATATGAGGGCCAAGGATATCACGTCCATGGCAAGCTACAGTCGGACGGTTCCATCACTGTCGTTGCTGTCAAACGCGAGCCCCTTCCCGAAGGGAAACCACTGGAGCGCGCGACAGCCTAGCACTTATTTGGCGGCATCGCTTTTCGCTCGTCAAGCCGCCCCTCCGTGCACCCCGGCAAAAGTAGGGCCCAGATCGACAAAGCATCCTTGGTAGTCATGGACCCCGGCCTTCGCCGGGGATTACGTCTGTAACGTCCGCTGCCGGCCGGTTCGGGTCATTCGATCCAGATCAGCATAAAACGGCTCGAATGGGGTGGGGAGCGGACCTAAAGCCCTCTCCCTTCAGGGGAGAGGGTTGGGAGAGGGGGAGGCGTCTAAGCCCTCTCAACTCCGGCTAGCCGGTGAACCGGCAAGCCTGCGTATCTCTCCCCTGAAGGG
>JACDQN010000454.1 GCA_015657575.1 Sphingopyxis sp. | reverse complement strand
CGCGCTTTGGCCGTTGGTAACGCGGAGCAAGCTGCTTCCCGGTGAAAAGCCGCGGGTCGTTGAGGAGAGCCCGTCATCCGATCCGACCAGCCCCGGATAACAATCTCAACTTAAAAGATAGATAATAGATTCGTCAATCCGTGCCGCCCCGATTTGCGACGAACCCCATCTTTCGGGCGGCAGGTCGAGCGCCGCGTTCAAAAACCGGGAAATGCGGGGATCGGCCGACGAGATCGGCTATGAATCGGCGAGTGCGTTCAGCACCGCGTTCCGCAAGCGCCTCGGCTGCTCGCCCGGCCGCTTCGCACGGCAGGAAGCGAACTGAGGCAGCGCAGCCAGCGCGAGGCATTTTCGGAAAAAGTCTGGATGCCCCGTGAGGATTCGAACCTCAATAGACGGAATCAGAATCCGTAGTCTTACCATTAGACGACGGGGCAATGAGGCGGCGCAGATATGATCCGGCGCCCCCGCTGTCAAGGCCGTAGGGGCCGGCCGCACAAGTCCGCTTGCCCTGACACATTTCGCCGCTAGCATCGCATCGACAAGGATGGGGGCTGCGCCCCGGCGCGGAACACCCGTAAGGAGTGGGCTGATGCGTCATGTCGCGATCGTCGGGTCGGGTCCGGCAGGTTATTACACCGCCGAAACATTGCAAAAAGCCGACGATATCGCGATCGACGTCATCGACCGGCTGCCCGTTCCCTATGGCCTGATCCGCACCGGCGTCGCCCCCGATCATCAGTCGATCAAGGCGGTATCGCGCCGTTATGAAGGGACCGCGCTAACCGACAATGTCCGCTTCGTCGGCCATGTCTCGGTCGGCAGCGACGTGACGATCGACGAACTGGTCGGCCTTTATGACGCGGTGGTGCTCGCGACCGGCGCCCCGAACGACCGGCCACTCGACATCGCCGGTGCCGACCTGCCCGGCGTGATCGGCAGCGCCGCCTTCGTCGGCTGGTACAACGGCCATCCCGACTTCGCCGATCTGACCCCCCCGCTCGATGCGCCGGGCGTCGCGGTGATCGGCAACGGCAATGTCGCGCTCGACGTCGCGCGCATCCTGGCGAAGACTCCGCAGGAATTCGGCGGCAGCGACATCGTCGCGCACGCGCGCGACGCGCTGGCGCACAGCGCGGTGCGCCATATCCAGATTCTCGGCCGCCGCGGCCCGCATCAGATCGCGATGACCCCGAAGGAACTTGGCGAACTCGGCCATCTCGAACGCGCGAGCCCGCGCGTTGACCCCGCCGACTTGCCCGATGCGGGCGACGACGCGATGCTCGAACCCGGGATGCGCAAATCGGTGACGCACCTTCGCCAGTTCGCGGCCAATCCCGTCGCCAAGCCGGTGACGATCGATTTCGATTTCTTTGCGATGCCCGTCGCGATCGAAGGCGACGGCAGGGCGGAACGCGTGATCGTCGAGCGCACGCGGCTCGATGCCGACCTGCGCAGCCATGGTACCGGCGAAACCTATGCCGTCGACGCCGGCCTGATCATCAGTTGCATCGGATATCAGACACCGCCGATCCCCGGTGTGCCCTATGAACATGGCCGCGGGCGTTTCGCGAGCGACGAGGGCCGGATCCTGCCCGGGCTCTATGCGGTCGGCTGGGCGCGGCGCGGCCCGTCGGGAACGATCGGCACCAACAAGCCCGACGGTGCGCGGATCGGCGAAATGATCCTCGAGGACATCGGCCGCGGCGCGGGTCGGGCGGGACGACCGGGGCTCGACGCGCTGCTCGCCAGCCGGAACATCGCCCCCGTCACCTTTCGCGACTGGCGGCGGATCGAGGAGGCCGAGGTCGCCGCGGCGCTCGACGGCCGACCGCGCGAGAAATTTACCAGCATCGAGGCGATGCTCGCGGCGATCGGGCGGTAGAAGCAGCGAGCACCCTCCCCGTTCGTGGCGGGACACGTCGAGCGCGACGCCGGACGCATCTCGACTTCGCTCGATGCAAACGGGTTTGGTGATCAGGCCCCCTCGGCCAGCAGCGGGTCGAGCGCGGCCTTGAATTCGCGTTCGGTATAAGCGCCCTTCCTGGCGTGCCGGACCACGCCCTTGCGGTCGATGATATAGGTCGAGGGCACCGCATTATCGATCGCGCCGTAAGTGCCGGTCATTCGGTTCGAGAGCGGATAGGAAAGCAGCTCGGACACTTTCTTGAGCTGCGTCCTGGATACGCTGTCCTCGGTCGTCACCCCGAACATCTCGAGCCCGCGCGCCTGATTGGCTTTGAAATAGCGGTGCATCATCGGCATTTCGGCCTTGCACGGCGCGCACCAGGTCGCCCAATAGTTGATCACGACGACCTTGCCCTTCATCTCGGCGAGGGTGACCTTGCGCTTGTCGAAGGTGGTGAGGGTGAAGGCGGGGGCCGGATGGCCCGGCGTCGGGGTCTTGCCCGGCGACGCGCCGAGCAGCAGGGCGGCGGCGAGCGGTGCGAGCAGCAGGCGGGCGGACGAGGCGATGATCATGCGGCGAATAGACGCAAAAACATGGGCCTAGGCAAGCCGGAATGCCGCGCGCGTTTCGCGCTGCGCTGGCTGCTCACGATCGCCTATGCCTATGCGGGCTATCGCCATCTCGCGACCCCCGCGCCCTTCCTCGCGATCACCCCGCCGTGGGTGCCGTTTCCCGCCGAGGTCGTCGCCTTCACCGGCATCGCCGAACTGCTCGGCGCGGTCGGGCTACTGGTCCCGCAGACGCGCAAGGCGGCGGGCTGGGGGCTCGCGCTCTATGCGCTGTGCGTCTGGCCCGCGAATTTCCAGCACGCGCTCGCCAATGTCGCGATCGGCGGCGAGACCTTGAGCTGGTGGTATCATGGCCCGCGGCTGGCGCTGCAGCCGGCGATCATCTGGTGGGCGCTGTGGGTAGGCGGCGTGACCGACTGGCCGTTCCGCCGCCGCTGACCCCTATTTCGCCACCGGCGTCTCGATCGGCAGCTGGCCCTTCTGGCTCGCGGCATAGGCCTCGACCGCCTTCAGCACGCGCAGCATGTTGCCGCTCGAAATCTTCTCGAGCTCGGCCTGCGTATAGCCACGCCGCGCGAGTTCGGCGAAGAGGCGCGGATAGCCGGTGACGTCCTCGAGCCCCACCGGGGTCGCGTCCATCCCGTCATAGTCGCCGCCGATGCCGATATGGTCGACGCCGATCGTCTTCTTCAGATGGTCGATATGGTCGGCGGCGATGCCGATCGGGGTCTGCGGCGCGGGGTTGGCCGCCTCCCACGCCTTGAGCGCCGCCGCGGCGGCGGCGGGGTCGCCGATATAACGCGCGTCGAGCCGCGCCTTCTCGGCGGTCTTGGCCAGCCCATGCTCGCGCAGCTTGGGGTCGAGGAAGGCGGCGTAGAGCACGACCATCACCACCCCGCCATTGGCCTTGACCGCGGGCAGCACGCTGTCGGGAACGTTGCGCGGGTGATCGTTGACCGCGCGCACCCCCGAATGGCTGAACATCACCGGCGCGTGCGACACGTCGAGCGCGTCCTTCATCGTCGCTTCGCTGACGTGGCTCAAATCGACGATCATCCCGAGGCGGTTCATTTCGCGGACGACCTGTTTGCCGAAATCGGTGAGCCCGTCATATTTGGGCGCGTCGGTCGCGCTGTCGGCCCAAGGCGTGGTCTTGCTGTGCGTCAGCGTCATGTAGCGCACGCCCATGCCGTACATCTCGCGCAGCACCGCGAGGCTCGACCCGATCGACTGGCCGCCCTCGATGCCGAGCATGCCGGCGACCTTGCCCGCCTTCATCTGCTTTTCGAGCTCGGCCGAAGTAAGCGCGAAGCCGAGGTCGTTCGGGTAGCGCGCGATCAACCTTTTCGCGACGTCGATCTGCTCGATCGTCTGCTGCACCGCCTGCTGCTCGTTGGTGTTCGACGGCACATAGACCGACCAGAATTGCGCGCCGACATGGCCCTTGCGCAGCCGCTGGATGTCGGTGTGCATCACCGTGCCGTCGGGCTTGGGCTTGGTGGTGTCGTTGAAGTCGAAACCGTTGATGACGTTGCCGACGCTGCCCCGCAGCTCCCACGGCACGTCGTTGTGCCCGTCGAACACCGGCGCCTTCTTGAGCGCCGCCTCGGCGACCGCCTCGGGGGTCTTCTGCGCCAGGGCGGGGGTGGAGATGAGGGCGAGAGCGGCGAGGCCGGCGAGCAGGTGCGACTTGTTCATGGCGCGCGACCCTAATGCGTTGACCGGGCGGTGCAAGCCGCGAGGCGGGCGCATATAACGGAAAGGCATAGGCTACGCCGTTTCGCGGTCAGGGAAACGCCGCTTGACGTTCACGTCAACCCCGCGCAGCATTCGCGCATGACCGCTTTCGACGACTGGCGCGCGCGTTCGCCTTATTATGACGAGACCCATGAGGCGCTGGCGCAGAGCGTCCGCCGCTTCGTCGCGCGCGAGATCGCGCCGCATATCGACCGCTGGGAAGCCGAGGGCGAGCTGCCGCGCGAACTGCACAAAAAGGCGGCGGAGGCAGGCATATTGGGGCTGCGCTATCCCGAAGAATATGGTGGGCATTCGGAAGGCTTCGACAATTTCCACGGGCTGGTGCTGACCGAGGAACTCGCCGCGGTCGGCGCGGGCGGGCTCGGCGCGTCTCTGATGACGCACGGCATCGGGCTGCCGCCGATCCTTGCCCTCGGCTCGGAAGAATTGAAACAGCGCGTCGCGCCGCCGGTGCTCGCGGGCGACAGGATCATCGCGCTCGGAATCACCGAGGCAGGCGGCGGCAGCGACGTCGCCAACCTCAAGACCACCGCGGTGCAGGATGGCGACAGCTATGTCGTCAACGGCGGCAAGATGTTCATCACGTCGGGCATGCGCGCCGACTGGCTGACCTGCGCGGTGCGCACCGGGGGGCCGGGCGCAGCGGGCATTTCGCTGCTGCTGATCGAGATGGATGCGCCCGGGGTCGAGCGCACCAGGCTCGACAAGATGGGCTGGCGCTGCAGCGACACCGCCGCGATTCACTTCAGCGACGTGCGCGTGCCCGCGACGAATTTGATCGGCCCCGAGAACGGCGGCTTCATCGGCATCATGCGCAATTTCAATTCGGAGCGGCTGGGCATGGCGATGGGCTGCTGCGCCTATGCGCGCGTCACGCTCGCCGAGGCGGCCGACTGGGCGCAGCAACGCGAGACCTTCGGCAAGCCGCTCGTCGGCCACCAGTCGATCCGCATCAAGCTCGCCGACATGGAGCGCCAGATCGAGGCAACGCAGGCGTGGGTCGACCTTTGCGCCTGGCAGGTCAAGGCCGGCAAGGACCGCCCCGCCGATTTCGCGATGCTGAAGGTGCAGGCGACGCGGATGCTGGAAAGCGTTGCGCGCGAGGCGGCGCAGGTGCTGGGCGGCGCCAGCTATATCACCGGCAGCAAGGTCGAGCGCATCTACCGCGAGGTGCGCGTCAATGCGATCGGGGGTGGCAGCGAAGAGATCATGCTTGACCTCGCGGGACGGCAGTTGTTCGGAGGAAAACGCTAACCCTCTTCGCGCTGCTTTTCGGCGATTGTACGCGATTCGGCCTTGAGCGGCCGCGACACCGGACAGACTTCCTGGACATAGCCGTTGAGCACATTGGTCAGCGCGTCGGGGACCAGGCGGTAGAAGACGAACTGGCCGCGCTTTTCGCTGGTGATCAGCCCGGCGTTTTCGAGCACCGACAGATGCTGCGACACCGCGGGCTTGCTCATCTCGAAACGCGCGGCGATGTCGCCGGCGCTGAGCTCGGCATGCGCGAGATAGGCGAGAATCTTCCGCCGCGGGGTCGATGCCAGAGCCTGAAAGACGCGTTCCATCGTCCTAAAATGGGCATCGACCTCCAGCTTGACAAGCAATAATTTATTTAAGTAATTACTTATCTTCTTTGCAAGAGAGGAGTCGAGCGATGCGCGGCGATCATGATCCCCATGCGGTGAATTTCCTGATCGACGGACCCGCGCCCGGCTATCGCCCCGACCCCGTCGCGGGCACCGTGCACGCCGACATGCCGAGCATCGCCTGGAACGGCGGCATGGCGCTGGTCGCGCTCGCCGCCGGCCCCTTCTTCCTCACCCCGGGGACCATCGCGCTGTTCGTCCTCACCACCGGCGCGGCGCTGCTGCTCGGGCACAGCATCGGCTATCACCGCCTGATGATCCACGGCAGCTTTGCCGCGCCGCGCTGGCTGACCCGCACCCTCATCTGGTTCGGCGCCTTTGTCGGCATGGCGGGCCCCTATGGCATCGTCCGCGCGCACGACACGCGCGACTGGGCGCAGCGGCAGGCCGACTGCCACCCGTTCCTCGCACACAAGACCAGCATGCTGTGTGACGCCTGGTGGCAAATCTATTGCCGGCTCGATCTCGATCATCCGCCGCGGTTCGATTTCGCCGCCCTCGATCTGGATCCCTTCCTCCGCCGGCTCGAAGCGACGTGGCGCTGGCAGCAACTGCCCGTCGCCCTGCTCTTCTTCGCGATCGGCGGCTGGGGCTGGGTCGTGTGGGGCGTCGCGGCGCGCGTCGCGGTGGCCAATCACGGCCACTGGCTGGTCGGCCACCTCGCGCACAATCGCGGGCCGCAGCACTGGACGGTCGACGCGCATGGCATCCAGGCGTTCGACGTCCCCTGGGCGGCGATCCCGACGATGGGCGAAGCCTGGCACAACAATCACCACGCCTATCCGGGCTCGGCGCGCATCGGCCTGCATCCGGGGCAGAGCGACTGGGGCTATGCGGTGATCCGCCTGTTCGAGCGGCTGGGGCTGGCCTGGCATGTCCAGACCCCCGCCACGCTCGGCGCGCGGCACGGGCTTAGCCGCGTCGCGGCGGAGGCACCCTCCCTCGCGGGCGCCGCCGGGGCCGCGCTATGACGGGTCCGACACGCCATCTGCGTTCCGGAATTTCCGGCGCCATCCTGTATGCGCTGGCCGCGGCGGGGTTGATCCTGTCGCAGCACGCGATGGTTGCCCTCGCCTTTCGGGCGCTCGGCGCGCCGCTCGCCATCGACGATCATTTCTGGCTTTTCCCGATGCGCCAGCTTGCGATGCTGCCCGATATTTCGCCGCTCGTCGCTGTCGGCGGCTTCGCCTTCTGCCTCGCGATTTCGGCGGCGCTCGTCCGGCTCTCGCTGCGCCGCGCCGAGCGGCTGGACCGCGGTTTCGCCCTGGCGCTGACGACGATGGTGCCCACGCTTCAGATCGTCGCCGCGCTGGCGCTAGTCCTGCTCTGGCCGCGCCGCGCGGACGCGATGCCCGAACGCGTCGGCGATCCCGCGCCGCCGCATCAACTCGCCATCGGGGTGCTCGCGGGGATGGCGCTGATCGTCGCCGCGGTGGCGGTATCGGCGCTGACGATGGGGGCTTATGGCTGGGGCCTGTTCGTTGCGACGCCGTTCCTCGTCGGGCTGATCACCGGCTTTATCGTCAACTATGGTCATGGGCGCAGCGCCGCCGAAACGCTGAGCGCCGTGGCCGCGGCGGGCATGCTCGGCACGATGGCGCTGCTGATGCTGGCGCTCGAAGGACTGATGTGCGTCATCGTCATCCTGCCGCTTGCGGCCGGCCTCGCCATCATCGGGGGCGTGATCGGCCGCGCCGCGGCGAAGCGGTTCGTCGATCCGGCCCGGCCCTTTTACGGCGTCGCGCTGCTGCCGCTGGTTTTTCTGCTCGACGCCGCCATGCCGCCCGAATTGCCGATCGCCACCCACGCCAGCACCGTCATCGACGCACCAGCTGCGATCGTATGGGACAGCCTGACCGCCGATCGCCCGGTTGCCGAACCGCCCGGGCTCGTCGGCACCGCTGGGCTAGCCTATCCGGTCGCGAGCCGCCTCGCGGGCGAAGGCGCCGGCGCGTATCGCCACGGCGTCTTTTCGACCGGTACCGCCGAAGAGCGGATCACGGTCTGGCGGCCGGCCCGCACACTGGCGTTCCGCGTCGTCCGCCAGCCGCCCGCGATGGAGGAGATGAGCCCCTATCGCAAGTTGAAGACTCCGCACCTCACCGGTTATTTCGACACCGGCGAGACGCGCTTCGACCTCGCCCCGCTTGCCGGAGGACGGACGCGCCTGACCGTCCGCGCCGACCATGTGCTGCGCATCGATCCCGTCCTCTATTGGGGACCGATCGCGCGCTGGGCGATCGGTCAGAATGTGGGCCGCGTACTGACGACGTACGCCGAGATGCCGAGCGCCGCGCCATGACGGCTCGACAGGCGGCGCGCACGGCGGCACAGTTGCCGCATGGACACCGCATCGCACAGCTGGCCCGCTGAGGCCGAAACCCTGCTCGACGATCTCGTCGATCTTCGTCGCGCCATCCATCGCGAGCCGGAGCTTGGCCTGCAGAACCCGAAGACGCTCGCGAAGATCAAGGATGCGCTCGTGGGCCTGCCGCTCGAATTTCGCGAAGGGCCCTCGACCACCGGGCTGGTCGCGATCCTGCGTGGCCCCGCCAATGGGCGCACCGTGCTGCTGCGCGGCGATATGGACGCGCTGCCCCTGCTCGAGGACACCGGGCTCGACTTCGCGTCCGAAACCACCGGCGCGATGCACGCCTGCGGGCACGATACGCATGTCGCGATGCTGGTCGGGGCGGCGAAGCTGCTGTGCGCGGCGCGCGATCGCCTGCCCGGCACCGTCCTGTTCATGTTCCAGCCGGGCGAAGAGGGCCATCATGGCGCGCGCTTCATGCTGGAGGACGGGATCATCGACCCGCTGCCCGATGCAGCTTTCGCGCTCCATATCATGCCCAACGCGCCGCACGGGATCTTCGCCGGGCGTGCGGGGCCGTTGCTCGCCTCGTCCGACGTGCTGGCGATCACGGTCAAGGGCGCGGGCGGCCAT
>JACDQN010000453.1 GCA_015657575.1 Sphingopyxis sp. | reverse complement strand
TTCGACAGGAACGCCGCAACTCCGGTCCTCGCCCTCGGCGCGCTCGAGCGAGCAGGTGGCGTAAACGAGCGCTCCGCCGGGCTTCAGCCACGCCGCGGCGCGGTTCAGCAGTTCGCCCTGCAACTGTGCCATCTCTTCGATCTGTCGCGGCTCGATGCGGTGCAGGACGTCGGGATGACGACGGAAGATGCCGGTCGCCGAACAGGGCGCGTCGAGGAGGATAGCATCGACCTGGTCCGCGGGTTCCCATTTGCGGATGTCGCCCTGTACCACTTCGGCGGCGAGGCCGGTGCGCGCCAGATTTTCATCCAACCGCTGCAGCCGCTTCGCGCTGGCATCGACGGCGACGACGCTCCATCCCGCCGATGCAAGCTGCATCGTCTTGCCGCCGGGGGCGGCGCACAGATCGAGAATGCGGCGCCCTTCGCCGGCGCCGAGCAGGCGCGCGGGAAGGCTGGCCGCCAGATCCTGCACCCACCAGCCGCCCTCACGAAAACCGGGCATCGTTTCGACCGCTTGCCCGCGCGGAAGGCGGCGGTGCAGCGGTGCAAGCTTGGCCGCGTCGTCCCATTCGGCCGAGGGTTCGACGGCAAAGCTGAGGTCGACGGGCGGCGGCGCGCTCCAGCCCTGCTGGGCTGCTGCGACCACTGCGTCGCCCCATTGGTCCGCCCAACGTTCGGCGACCGATTCGGGGAACGTGGCATTCTCTGGAAGCTGCCATTGCTCTTGCTGCGCTCGCGAAAGGATCGCGTGGACCAGACGCCGGGGGCCGCCGGCAACGAGCGGGAGCGCGGTCGCGACGACCGCGTGGGGCGGCGTTTTGAGCATGAGGAGCTGAGCCAGCGCAATCCGCAGCACCGCGCGCGATTTCACATCCTCCGGCAGTTCCTGCGTCGTCGCGCCATCGATCAGCATGTCGATGTCGGTCATCCAGCGCAGCGTTTCCGATACGATCGCCACCGCAAAGGCCCGATCCGTGGGGGACAAGCCCTGCGTCGCGGCGTGCGCGGCGATATCGAGCGGATCGCCGCGCCGGAGCACGGCGTCGAGCAGCCGGAGCGCGGCGCGGCGCGTCGCCGTGCCGGGCGGGTCGATTTCGTCGCTGCGGCGTCTGCCGCGCGGGCGTCTGTCAGCCATGGACCGGGTTCCGATGCGAATGGTTGGCGGAAGGCAGGAAAGACCCTATGGTGCCGATGCCATGAGCGACAGCGAAAAATCCGAAACGATCGGCGGAACACCGCGCGCGACGAAACGTCCGGCGCATGTGAAGGCGCCCTCAGGCTGGACCGACACTCCCGTGCCGGCGCCCGCGCCGATTCGCGAGGACAAGGCCGAAGATCAGCCGGGCGGTCGCAATCCCGTTCGCTATGGCGATTGGGAACGAAAGGGCATCGCGGTCGATTTCTGACACGCGACGCGATGGCCGCCACGTCCCCGCGGCGGCCACGTCAGACCGGGGTCAGGCGGTCGGCGCTTCGGTGACGAGCGGCACCTTTCCCGTCTTTACCTGTTCGGCGAACACTTCGCGCATCAGCTGCAGCGAAAAGAGGTGAGCGAAGATGAGCGGCAGCATGCCGTTCTGCATCATCTTGCGCAGCACGTCGCCGCGCAGTTCGCGCAGCTTGTTCTCGTCGACCATCTGGAAGCCGCGATAGACATAGGGCTGTTCGCTGCCTTCGGGCTGGATCGCGACTTCGCCTTCCATCAGCAGGTCGGCCTTTTTCAGTTCATCGACGAAGAATCCGGTGCGCTGACCGGCTTCCTCGAATTGCTGGCAGAATTCGAGCACCTGGTTCACCGCTTCCGACGGCTTCCCGTCGACGAACAGCGCATCGCCCTCCTCGAACTTGCCGATCGCGCCGGCGGTCGGGTCGAAGCAGAGCGACAATTCTTCCGAATTGGGGCTGAGGCGCGCGAGCATGAAGGGATAGCGGCGGATATAGGCCGGGACATAGACCGGGTTTTTCAGCTTGCCTTCGTCGTCGACGAAGGTGTTGACGCCTTCGTTGAGGCCCATCAGCGCCAACGGAACGGGATTTTCGCCCGCCGAAAAGACGATCGGGTAGAAGCGGCAGGCCGACACGAATTCGTCCGACGTCAGCGGAACGGCGTGCTGGCTGACGAGAAAATCGGCCGTGTCGAGCGCGCGGGCATGGAAATCGGCGTGATCGATGCTCGAAAGCGGCACGAGGTCCTTGTAGAAAAGCGGCAGATTGTTGGCGGGCGCAGTGGCCATGATCGAACTCCGGTAAAATCCCCATGCCGGGGCGAAACAATGATAGCGCGCCTTATTGACCCGCGCGCGCGGCGCAAGGGGCTGTGGTGCCGGATGCGGCCGTTTCAGGCGATCAATTTGCCCGGATTGAACAGGCCGAGCGGGTCGAGGCCCGATTTGATACCGCGGAGGGCGGCCAACCGCGCCGGACTGTCGAGTTCGGCGAAGATATCGCGCTTCATCTGGCCGATGCCATGTTCGGCGGAAATCGAACCGCCCATTTCGATGACGTGCGCATAGACGATGCGGCTCAATTCCTCGCCATGTTCGGCAAGCCATGCGCGGCCGTCGCCGGCGGGCGGGGGCTGGACGTGGTGATGAATATTGCCGTCGCCGAGGTGGCCGAAGGAGAGGGCACGGACGCCGGGAAAGGCTTGCGACAGCCGGCGCGGATTGTCGGCGATGAAGCGCGGCATCAGGTCGACAGGGACGCTGATGTCGTGCTGGATCGCCGGCCCCTCGGCGCGTTCGGCCTCGGAAATCGAGTCGCGAATGCGCCAGAAATCCTCGCTTTCGCGGTCGCTCTTGGCGATCACCACGTCGCCGATCAACTGCGCGTCGAGCGCAGCGGCAAGCTCACCGTGCAGGGTGGTTTCGAGCGCTGCGTCGTCGTCTCCGGCAAGCTCGATCAGGGCATACCAGGGAAACGGTTCAACGAGCGGCGCGCGCGTCTGGGGGATATAGCGGAGCACCGCATCGAGGCAATTTTGCGGAATTATCTCGAACCCTTCGAGTTCGCGGCCGATCGCGGCATCGAGACGGCGCAGCAGGATCAGCGCTTCGTCGGGGGATGCGAGCCCGACCCAGGCGGTCTTGCGCGCGGCGGCTGCGGGAACGAGGCGCAAGCTGGCCGCGGTGACGATGCCGAGCGTTCCCTCGGCGCCGCAGAACAGCTGGCGCAGATCATAGCCGCGGTTGTCCTTCTTGAGCGGCGCGAGACCGTCGAAGATGCTGCCGTCGGGCAGGACGGCTTCGATCCCGGCAACGAGCATGCGCATCGTTCCGTGG
>JACDQN010000452.1 GCA_015657575.1 Sphingopyxis sp. | reverse complement strand
CCCGCTGCGACTAGGGCGCAAGCGCCCAAGTCTCGCTGCCCCTCCCGCACGCGGGAGGGGAAATCAGTTCAATCCTTCAATGTCTAAACCGGTCTGTTACCCGCCGTTTCAAAGTCGGTTCGGCGAGCAGTGTGGCGTCGAATTGCCACCCATCCTTAACGCTTCGCTGCTAGGCTCGCTGCCGATGACGGTCCATCCTGCCTTTCCGACGAACGGCGTCGAAACCGCGCCGTTGACGGTGCGCGTTGTCGATCCGCTCGCGCTGTCGGATGATCTGGCTGCGGCGTGGGACCGGCTGGCTGACGCAGCGAGCGAGCCCAGTCCTTTTGTTGAGCGCTGGTGCCTGCAATCGGCGCTGCATCTGCTCGATCCCGACCGCCGCGCGCGGCTGGTCGTCGTGCGCGACGGCAGCGACGGCCCGGTGATCGGGGTCATGCCGGTGGCGCCCGCCGTGCGCTATGGCCGGCTGCCGCTGCACCATGTCACGGGATGGGCGCATCCCAATCATTTCCACGGCGCGCCGCTGGTCCGCGCGGGGATGGAAAGCCTGTTCTGGTCGATCCTGCTCGGCTGGTGCGACGCGGCGCCCTGGGCGCATACGATGCTGCATGTGCCGCGACTGACCGGGGATGGCCCGCTTCACCGCGCGCTGGTCGACGTCGCGCGGCTGCGTGGGCGCGAGGCGTCGGTCGTGCATCGCGAGGAGCGCGCATTCCTCGAAACCAATCTGTCGCCGGCCGATTATTGGGATCGTGCGGTGCGCGCAAAGAAGCGCAAGGAATTGCGGCGTCAGGCCAACCGTCTGGCCGATGAAGGGCACGTTATATTCCGGCGCTGGTGGAATGACGAACCGCTCGATCCCTGGATCGCAGCCTTCCTCGATCTCGAAGCGCGCGGCTGGAAGGGGCGCGCCGGGTCGGCGCTCGCGAGCCACGGGGATACCGAAGCCTGGTTTCGCGCGATCCTGACCGCCGCGGGCGCAGCGGGGAAGCTCGACATGCGCGCGCTCGACCTCGATGGACGGCCGCTCGCGATGCTCGTCAACTTTCTCTGCCCGCCCGGCGGCTTTTCGTTCAAGACCGCTTTCGACGAGGATTATGCGCGCTTTTCGCCGGGGGTGCTGCTGCAACAGGCGAATCTCGACCTGATCGAGGACCCGCGGATCGCCTGGGTCGACAGCTGCGCCGCACCCGGTCACCCGATGATCGACAGCGTATGGCGCGAGCGCCGCAGCCTCGTCTGGGTGAACGCCCCGCTGTCGGGCACCGCCGACCGCCTGCGTTTCGCCCTCTTGACCAGAGCTGAAAATCATTGGCGGCGCTGGAAGCGCAGCGCGCCTGCCGCTATGGAAGATCGGGATACCCGATGACCAAGCATCAGCCCATTGCCGCGCCGGTGTTTCCGGCTGAAACGCTCGAACGGATGGCGGCGCTCTATCCGACGCAGGCGGGATTGCTGCACCACCATCTGCCCGACCATCCGCTGCTGTCGCTCGAAGCGCTGGCCGAACTGGGCGAGAGCCTGCCCGCGAGCGAGGTCGAATATAATCCGGGCAAGCTTCCGATCGGTATCGCGCCCGAGGATGTGCCCTCGAATGGCCTGTCGATCGGCGAGACGATCCGCACGATCGAATCGAACGGCAGCTGGGCGGTGCTCAAGAATATCGAGAATGTCGAAGCCTATCGCGCCTTGCTGATGGACCTGCTCGGCGAACTGAAATCGATCGTCGAGCCGCGCACCGGAGCGATGCTGACGCCGCAGGGTTTCATCTTCATCTCGTCGCCGGGCTCGATCACGCCGTTCCATTTCGATCCCGAGCATAACATTCTGCTCCAGCTTCGCGGCCGCAAGGTGATGAACGTCTGGCCGGCGGGCGACGAACGCTTTGCGCACCGCCGCGAGCATGAGCGCTATCATATGGGCGGCCACCGCAACCTGCCGTGGGACGATGTCTACAAGGACGACGCGCAACAGGTGCCGCTCGGCCCCGGCGACGCGGTCCTGATGCCCGTGATGGCGCCGCACTTCGTGGCCAATGGCGAGGCGACTTCGATCTCGCTGTCGATCACCTGGCGCAGCGAATGGAGCTATCGCGAGTCGGAGGCGCATGCCGCCAATGCGACGCTGCGCCGCATCGGGCTCGACCCCGCCATGCCGCCGCGCTGGCCAAGCTATGCCTGGGCGAAGAGCGTCGGTTGGCGCGTCGCGCGAAAGCTGCGCCTCGTCGGCTGAAACCCGTTGCGCCGACGTGCTTTTTTCCTATTGTCGGTTGGCGAAGGGCAGGGGGTTGCGGGGCGCATGAGCATCAAATGGGGGTGGCCGCTTGCGGCCGCGGCGATATTGTCTTTGCCTGCCAGCGCGGGTGCCGAGGCGACGTCCGAAAGCGCGCCGCCGGCGCCGCCGGAGCGTATCTCCACCGCCGAACTGGCGCGGCTGCCCAATGTGTCCGACGCGCTGTTGTCGCCCGACGGCCAGCGCTTTGCATTTCGCGGGCGCGGCAACGGCCGCGAGCAGCTGGCCTATCGCGGGGTGTTCGAAGGGGCGTTGGGGGGCATCCAGATCCCCGACAAGGTGGAACTCAACTGGTTCCGCTGGGCGGGCAACGATCAGCTGCTGATCAGCGTCGGGCGCAACATCACCTATTTCGGCGAGGAGGCCCTCCAGACGCTTCTCGTTCTCTACGATTTCAGAACCAACAGCCTGAAGTCGCTGAGCCGCGACGGGCAGGGGATCGAAGGCGACGATCTGCTCTACATCGATCCTCAGGGCCGCTATATCCTGCTGTCCGTTCAGCGGACGATCTACGATTATCCGTCGGTGTTTAGCGTGTCTCTTCCGGACGGAAAACGGACCGAGATCGTCCGCCAGCGCGCGCCCGTGTGGGAATGGTATGCCGACGATGCAGGCATCGTCCGCGCCGGGGTCGGCTGGGAAGGGCGCAAGACGAAATTCTATTACCGCCGCGCCGAGGCAGACAAATTCGAAATGATCGGGGCGATGAAACCCGGCGATGAAGATGCCTATTTCAACATCGCCAAGATCGTGGCGGGGGCCGACGAGGGCTATGTTCTGAGCGACAAGCAGACCGGCCGGCAGGCGCTGTACAAATTCAATTATCGCACGCGCGAAATCGGCGAGCTCGTCTATGGCAACGACCGACACGACATCGACGATTATTGGCTGAATTCAGCCGGTACCGCGCTGGAGGGCGTCACCTACACCGACGACCGCGACCGGGTCGAATGGTTCGATGCCGACAGCAAGAAGCTGCAAGTGCAGATCGACCGCGCCATTCCCGACTTGCAGGCGTGGGTGACTTCGCGGAGCGACGATGGCAAGCGGATGCTGATCCTCGGAACCGCTCCCGACGATCCGGGCGTCTATTATTATCTCGACAGAGAAAAGCGGCAGATGTCGCTGCTGGCCGTGCGCCAGCACGGCCTGCCGGCGACGCAGCTCGCGGTGACGCAGGCCGTAACCTATACGGCGCGCGACGGCACGAAGATCCCCGCCTATCTGACGCTTCCCAAGGGGCGCGAAGCGAAGGGCCTGCCGCTGATCATTCATCCGCACGGCGGCCCTATGGCGTGCGCGACCGGCTCGAGTATGACGCGCAGGTCCAGTTCTTTGCCAATCGCGGCTATGTGGTGCTCCAACCCAATTACCGCGGATCGGGCGGTTATGGCACCGCGTTCGGCGATGCCGGCATCGGCCAGATCGGCCGCGCGATGCAGGACGATCTCGACGACGGGATGGACTGGCTGGTCAAGGATGGCATCGTCGACAAGGAACGCGTGTGCGTGATCGGCGGCTCCTACGGCGGTTATGCCGCGATGTGGGCGATCGCGCGCAATCCCGAACGCTATCGCTGCGCGGCAAGCTTTGCCGGTGTCGCCGACTGGAATGCGATGCTGAAATACGACCGCCGCTACCTCACCAAAGAAGCCAATGCGAGCTGGCGATCGCGGATAACCGGCGACGGCGATCTGGATCTTGCGTCGGTGTCGCCGACCCAACAGGCGGCGCGCATCGCGAGGCCGTTGCTGATCGCGCATGGCGAAGACGACAACAATGTCCCGCTGAGCCAGTCGAAAAAACTCGTCGCTGCGATGAAGGCGGCTGGCAACGCGAATTTCGAATATATCGTCTATCCGAAGGAAGGGCACGGCTTCTCCGACCCTGCGAACCGGCAGGACTGGTTCGACCGCCTCGACGCCTTCCTCGCGAAACACAATCCTGCCGGATGACAGATTGCTTTCAATTGGCGCAAATAGCGGTTATGGGCCCGCATCCTTGGAATTCGAGCCTATAGAGGACTGATGGCGAAAGAAGAACTTCTGGAAATGCGCGGCCAGGTGGTCGAACTGCTTCCCAACGCGATGTTTCGCGTCAAACTGGAAAACGACCACGAGATTCTGGGCCACACGGCCGGCAAGATGCGCAAGAACCGCATCCGCGTGCTGGTGGGGCGAT
>JACDQN010000451.1 GCA_015657575.1 Sphingopyxis sp. | reverse complement strand
CCGGTCGGCACGCCGAGGGCGGCGGGCCGCCTTCGCCGGCGCCGCCGCACCGCCGCGACCGCCGGCCCCGGGACCGCGCTGTTCCTGCTGGCCGAAGCTCTTGCCAAAGTTGAGCCCCCAACGAATCTGCGAATTTTCGGCGCGGTCGAAATTGACCGGCCGCTGATCGAGCGCGAGCAGCACGCCGTTGGCGTCGCGCGTAACGCGGTCGGGGAAGGCCGCCTCGATCTCAGGCGTCAGCAGCGGAAAGCCGTTCGCGGTGTCGAAGCTTTTGTTGCGGTTGTAATTGATCGAAAAATTCAGCCCCTCGACCATCGGCGGCGACCAGTTGAGCCCGAGCTTGAGGTCGCGGCGCTGTTCCGCAAGCAGAAAGGGATTGCCGCCCGTCGTCGTCGTGATCTGGACGGTCTGGCCGGTCGCGAAGTCGTAATAGGTGACGGCGGGGGTCACCAGCGGGGCGGCGCCGAGTTGCTGGATGCCGGGCGCAGCCTCGTCATTGTTGAAACTCGCGATCAGCGACAAATTGTCGGTAACGCCCCAATTAAGGTTGGCGCCCCAGCTCTTCAGTGATTCGAAATCGCTGGGGTTCGCGACCTGACCGCTGAGCGTCAGCGATACGCGGCCGATCTTGCCGGCGCTATATTCGGGATCGAGCAACGGCACGGTGAGCGAGCCGAACACGCTCGGCAGGTCGCGCGAAAGGTCGGTCGTCGTGACCGCGCCCGACGCGTTCGACCGGCTGTCGAAGCGGATGCCCGAATAGCTGCCCGTCATCGACAGGCGGATCGGACCCGCCCAGCCGTCGGTCACGGTACCCGACAGATTGGCGTTGCCGCCGAAGGTCTGCTGGCTGCTGTCGAAGCGGTCGCGCACGCCGCTGATCCGGTCGGTGAAGGTCCGCTGATCGGCATCGGCATAATTGCCCGACACCGACCAGCGCCAGTCGCCGAGCATGCCGTTGACGCTGGCGGTCGAGGTCAGGTTGCGGCTGCGGCTGTCGCGCGTCAGCGGGTCGGTCACCCCGCCGACGCCGGGGCCGAGCAGCGACAGCGTGTCGGTCTGATCGAGCCGGACGTTGATCGACGCGTCGGTGACCTTGTTCAGGCTGCGCTGGATCGTCGCGTCGATCCGATATTCGTCCGACGCACCGAGCAGGCTGCGCGCGGGCGCTTCGGCGGCCTGCGCCGGATCGTCATAGATCAGGTTCCGCTCGCTTTCGCGGAGCATCGAACGATGTTCCCACCCCCCGTTGAGGTTCAGCCGGCCATTGTTACCGATCATCAGGAAGCTCGGCTCGACCTCGCTCTGGAAACGGCCGCCCTGCGTCGGGATGCCGCCTTCGGCCTCGACCGCGACCTGGCGGAAATTGGGCTTGAGCACCAGGTTGACGACGCGCTCGTCGGCCGAATAGCCATATTGCAGCGCGACTTCCTCGGGAAAGACCTCGACTTTGGCGATGGCCTCCGGCGGCAGATTGCGCACTTCGCCGAACCCGCCGATGCGGCGTCCGTTGACGAGGATGATCGGTCGTCCGCCGCCGCGCCCGCGGCCCGACCGCGTCTGCGGCGCGAGCGCGTCGAGCAGTTCGGACACGTTCGACACGCCATAGCTGGCGATCGCCGCCTCATCGAGTTCGGCCTCCGCCCTGATATCGGTGTCGAGCTGGCCCGCGAGACGCGGCGCGGTGACGATGATCTCGTCCTCGCTGTAATCGTCATAGGCGTCCTCGACCGTTGCGGGCGCGGCGGGAACCGCCTCGGCGGGCTGTTCGGCGACCGCCGCGGCCGCCTGTGGGCCGATCGGCGCTTGCGCCAGCACCGGCAGCGCGAACGAAGCGCCGGCCGCCAGCAAGGCAGCGCGCGCGGAAATGGAAAGACGAATGCTATTCATGGGGAGAACCTTGTTTCTTTTCTATGTTGGTTTTTTCTTTGTACGGAGGGGGCTTAACGCCTCCTGACCCCGCTCTTTGTTCGCGGTTCAGTTATGTCGCAATTGTCGCAACAATGTGTCGGGGCCATGCTTGTTCCACCAACGGTCCATATCGACCGCTGGACAGCATGGCCCGGCTTCCTTATCGGCCAGCCCATGCCGACTCCAGACTCTTCCGCCGCTGCTGAATCGATCCTGATCATCGACTTCGGGTCACAAGTGACACAGCTCATCGCCCGTCGCGTCCGCGAAGCCGGCGTCTATAGCGAGATCGTCCCCTTCAGCGCCGCCGAGGCCGCGCTCGAACGGATGCAGCCCAAGGGCGTGATCCTGTCGGGCTCGCCCGCCTCGGTCCCCGCAACCGGCAGCCCGCGCGCGCCGCAGTCGGTGTTCGACAGCGGCCTGCCCATCCTCGGCATCTGTTACGGCCAGCAGGTGATGAGCCAGCAGCTCGGCGGCCGGGTCGAGCCCGGCGGCATCGACGGCGAGCGCGACGGCGAATTCGGCCGCGCCTTCTTGACCGTCACCGAACCCTGCGTGCTGTTCGACGGCCTGTGGGAGGTCGGCGAGCGCCATCAGGTGTGGATGAGCCATGGCGACCGCGTGACGCAGTTCGCACCGGGCTTTCGCATCGTCGCGATCAGCGACGGCGCGCCCTTTGCGCTGATCGCCGACGACGAGCGCCGCTATTACGGGACGCAGTTCCACCCCGAAGTCGTGCACACCCCCGACGGCGCAAAGCTGATCGCCAATTTCGTCCGCCATGTCTGCGGCTGCTCGGGCGACTGGACGATGGCCGAATTTCGCGCCACGAAAATTGCCGAAATCCGCGCGCAGGTCGGCGACCAGCGCGTGCTGTGCGGCCTGTCGGGCGCGTCGACAGCGCGGTCGCCGCGGTGCTGATCCACGAGGCGGTCGGCGAGCAGCTCACCTGCGTCTTCGTCGACCATGGCTTGCTGCGCATGAACGAGCGCGAGCAGGTCGAGCGCCTGTTCCGCGACCATTACAACATCCCGCTGGTCGTGGTGGACGCCGAGGAACGCTTTATGCGCGGCCTCGCGGGCGTCACCGATCCCGAGAAGAAGCGCAAGTTCATCGGCGGCGAATTCATCAACGTATTCGAGGAGGAAGCGAAAAAGATCGGCGGCGCCGACTTTCTCGCGCAGGGCACGCTCTATCCCGACGTGATCGAGAGCGTATCGTTCACCGGCGGGCCGAGCGTCACGATCAAGAGCCACCACAATGTCGGCGGCCTGCCCGAGCGGATGAACATGAAGCTCGTCGAGCCGCTGCGCGAACTGTTCAAGGACGAGGTAAGACTGCTCGGCAAGGAGCTGGGACTCCCCGACATCTTCGTTGGCCGCCACCCCTTCCCCGGCCCCGGCCTCGCGATCCGTATCCCGGGCGAAGTCAGCAAGGACCGCTGCGACATCCTGCGCAAGGCCGACGCCGTCTATCTCGAGGAAATCCGCAACGCCGGACTCTACGACGCGATCTGGCAGGCCTTTGCCGTGCTGCTGCCCGTCAAGACCGTCGGCGTGATGGGTGACGGGCGCACCTACGACCATGTCTGCGCGCTGCGCGCCGTCACCTCGACCGACGGCATGACCGCCGACATCTATCCCTTCGACGCGAGCTTCCTCAGCCGCTGCGCGACGCGCATCATCAACGAGGTCGAGGGGATCAACCGCGTCGTTTATGACTATACGTCAAAGCCGCCGGGCACGATTGAATGGGAATGATCCGCACGTCCGCCGCTTCCTAATCGACGATCACGGCGTTGCGGCGGATCCATTCGCGGTCGTGCGCCGCGCGGTGCATGAAGCCGGCGACGTCGGCGCGGCTGATGTTCGGCAAGCCTTTCATCGCGATCCGGTCGGCCACGCGGTAGGCCCCCTTGGCGGGTCCCTTCGTCAGCGCGCCCGGATAGACCAGCGTCCAGTCGAGGCCGCTGGCGCGAATGGCGGCGTCGGCGATCGCCTTGTCCGCGTAGATCCCGCGCATCATCGTGCGGAACAGGAATTTCTGCACGAGACCCGCCGACGCGAAGGTGTCGCCGACGCCGAAGGACGACATCCAGACGAGGCGCGATACATTCTCTTGCCCCGCCGCGGCGATCACGGCGGTGGCGGCGCGGCTGAAGAGCGTGTCGGCCGACAGCGAATTGCCCCTCCCCAGCGCCGAAATCACGGCATCCTGCCCGCGCATCGCGCCCGCGACCTCGCGCTCTGAGGTCGCGTCGCCCTGAACGATGGTGACGCGATCGGACAGTTCGCCGAGCGCTGCCGGATTGCGCGCGAGGGCGGTAACCGCATCGCCGCTTTTCAGCGCGACGTCGATCAGCGCGCGACCGGTCGGACCGGTCGCGCCGAGGACGAGAAGCCTCACTGACCCACCCCCGTTTCCTTGAGGACATCGGCCAGCGTTTTCGGTGGCCGGCCGGCCAGGCGTTCGACGTCGCCGGTGACGATGTCATAGGTACCTGCGGCATAGTCGGCCTGGATGCTGAGGATCGCGTTCCGCAGCTCCTCGGGCAGGCCAGCCTGTTCGAGGCCGCCGCGCATCGCCGCTTCGGTCACGACTGCAAAGCCGATCGGCTGGCCGACGAGTTCGCTTGCGATCGCGGCGCGCTCCGCGCCGGTAAAGGCATGGGGTCCGGTCGCCGAATAAATCGCCCCGTCATGCCCCTCGCCGATCAGCACGCCCACGACCGCGGCGGCCAGATCGCCGCGCGACACATAGGCCACCCGGCCTTCGCCCAGCGCGGCGAGAATGCCCGCGCCCGCCGCCATCTGCGCGTCGAGCGCGAAGGCCTCCGCATAATAGTTCATCCGCACGATTGTCCACGCCGGGGCGACCTTCATCAGATGCTGCTCGCCGGCCCAATAGGGGGCGATGATGTGCGGCTCCGCCTTTTTGCGCGTGCCCGCGGCGGACACGAGCAGGATATGCCCGACCCCGGCGGCGACCGCGGCGTCGATCGCTGCGACGAATTGCTTCGCGCGGACACCGGGCTGCATGTCGGCGCTCGGGATGATCACCAGGCGGTCGAGCCCCGCATAGGCGGACGCCAGCGTAGCCGGGCGGTCGTAATCGCCCTCGCGCGCCTCGATGCCGCCGCCGAGCGACCCCGGCGTGCGCGAAATCGCGACGACATGCGCATCCGCATCGCGCGCGGCAAGGTCCGCGAGGATCGCCTGTCCCAATTGGCCGCTGGCACCGCTTATTCCGATTTTCATACGAGACTCCATTTCCAGATTGCTACGAACATTTTGTGCGTGAAATTTGCTGGAGGCTCCGGTACATTTCAAGAACGCACAGCCGCGTGCGTACGAACATGCCTGTACCTAATGGAGGAAAGCCGCGATGCCGGCCGCCAAGACCGCCGCCCCGTCCCCGCCAGACGCCGACAGCTGCAAGGCGTTCGGAAATATTCTCGACCGCGTCGGCGACAAATGGACGGTGATGGTCATCGGCGGGCTGGCCGACGGCCCGATGCGCTTCAACGCGCTGCAGCGCCTGATCACGGGGGTCTCGCACCGCATGCTGACGCTGACGCTGCGCGGCCTCGAACGCGATGGGTTGGTGAAGCGCACGCCGTTCGCCACCGTGCCGCCGCGCGTCGACTATGAGCTGACGCCGCTCGGCCATTCGTTGCGGCCGGCGCTGGAACAGCTCGCCGCATGGGTGGGGACCCACCGCGCCGCGGTCGAAGAGGCGCGCCGCGCCTTCGATCGCCAATGATCGGGCAAAAGGAGAGCAAGGGATGGAGCGTATCGAAACCGAAGCATCGGGCGGCTGCCAGTGCGGCGCGGTGCGCTATCATGTCACCGCGGTGCTCGACACCTCGCACATCTGCCACTGCCGCATGTGCCAAAAGGCCGCGGGCAATTTCTTCATCGCGCTGATCGGCGTCCCGCGCGACGCGATCCGCTGGACGCGCGGCGAACCGGCGAGCTTCGCCAGCTCGGACAAGGCGTCGCGCGGCTTCTGCCGCGACTGCGGCACGCCGCTGAGCTATGATTATCACGAGAGCAAGCATATCAACCTGACGACCGGGTCGTTCGACGAGCCTGCGCGGTTCCCGCCAAAGGTCCAGTTCGGGGTTGAAGGGCGGCTGGCGCTGTTCGCGGACCTGCCGATCAAGGCCGACGGGACGACCGAGGAGACGATGGCCGCCTATGTAGGCGCGATCCGGGCGAGCAATCATCAGCATCCCGACCACGACACCGAAAGCTGGCCGGGCTGAGGACGCGAATGCTGGCGAATCCCGGCGCGCCCGCGTAGAGCGCACCCGACAATCGCCAGCACCGGAGCGCCCACATGACCCCTACCGCCAAAATCCTGCTGCTCGGTTCGGGCGAGCTTGGCCGCGAATTCGTGATCTCGGCCAAGCGGCTCGGCTGCCATGTCGTCGCGTGCGACAGCTATGACGGCGCGCCCGCGATGCAGGTCGCGGACGAACGGGAGGTGTTTTCGATGCTCGACGGCGACGCGCTGCGCCGCGCGATCGCAAAGCATCGGCCCGACCATATCGTGCCCGAGGTCGAGGCGATCCGCACCGAAATCCTGGCCGAGGTCGAGACCGAGGGCTTTCACGTCGTCCCGTCGGCGCGCGCGGCGCAATTGACGATGAACCGCGATGCGATCCGCGATCTGGCGGCGAGCGAACTCGGGCTCGCAACCTCGACCTTCGAATATGCGACAAGCCGCGAGGAACTGGGCGCCGCAGCCGCGCGCATCGGTTTCCCGCTGGTCGTGAAGCCGGTGATGTCCTCGTCGGGCAAAGGCCAGAGCACGGTCAAGGATGCCGCCGGAATCGACGCGGCATGGGATTATGCCGCGGTGGGGATGCGCGGCGACCGGCTGCGCGTGATCGCCGAGGCGTTCGTCGATTTCGATTATGAGATCACGCTGCTGACGGTGCGCCACAAGGATGGAGTCAGTTTCTGCCCGCCGATCGGCCACCGGCAGGAGCGCGGCGACTATCGCGAGAGCTGGCAACCCGCGGCGATGTCCGACGCCGCGCTGGCGAGCGCGCAGGATATGGCAACCAAGGTCGTCGACGCGCTTGGTGGGCACGGGATTTTCGGCGTCGAATTCTTCGTGAAGGGCGACGCGGTGATCTTTTCCGAACTCAGCCCGCGTCCGCACGACACCGGCATGGTGACGTTGATCTCGCAGTCGCTGTCGGAGTTCGACCTGCACGCGCGCGCGATCCTCGGCCTGCCGATCCCCGCGATTGCAGTCCCCGAGGCAAGCGCAAGCGCGGTGCTGCTCGCCGATCGCGACGCGAGCGATTTCGCCATCACCGGCCTTGCCGACGCGCTGACGCCGCCAAACGCCGAAACCGCGATCGATGCCCGTATCTTCGGCAAACCGGTGACGCGGCCGTACCGGCGCATGGGCGTGACGCTGGCCAAGGTCGCAGGCGGAACCACCGACGACGCGCGAGCCGCCGCAGAAGCAGCGGCGGCGAGGCTGGCGATCGCATATCGCGAATAGCCGTGATGCGAATGGCGCCCTTGATGCCGCGGTCCATTGCGGCGTGGCCTTTTGGGCATGGGTGTTGGCATATCGTTCTGTCCTTCGCGGCGCGCGGATGGTTCGCGCGGAGCCGCGGAGAAGGCGCGCATCGACGCGGGCGGAGCGCTTCATCCCGCGGGGCGGCGCGCGGATCGGATTCACGCGAAGCCGCGAAGCCGCGAAGAGGGTGCGCATCGACGTAGGCGAAGCTCTTATCGCATCGGCGGTGCGGCGTTCGCGGCGGTTTTTACGGCGCCTGACGGCGCGGTTCGAGGCCGCTTCGCGTCTTCGCGGCTTCGCGTGAGCCCTTTTCTTCCTGCTGCACGGCGATGTCATTCGCCGGGGCGGGAAGCCCGAAGAAGGCGCGGCGCGCGGCCTCGCCGGCGCGGCGCAGCGGGGCATAGGCTTTGGTCAGCGCCGCTTCCCAGGCGATTTCCTCCTCGACGTCGAGCGTACGTTCATAATCGTCATGGCCGAACCGGCCTTCCTCGATGCCGATAAAGTCTTCGGGCGGGGGGAAGTT
>JACDQN010000450.1 GCA_015657575.1 Sphingopyxis sp. | reverse complement strand
GGCGGGTGAAGCGACGGACTGGCGTCCGCTCGACTCCGCGCGATCGCGACCATCGCGCTCTATCTGGTCACGCTCGCGCTGGTCGGATCGGGAACGCCGATGGAGCTCGTCTCGAACACGGCGCACTGGGTGGTGTTTCAGGGCGCGCAGGTCTGGAACGAAGTCAATTATTCAACCAGTTACGCGCCGTTCCAGATGTTCCGTACACTCGACATCCCGCTCTTGCAGTTCGTGCCGTCGCGGCTCGTAGAGACGATCGAGTTCGCCGTGCCCATCGTGATCCGTACCACGCAGCTGATTGCCATCGCGGCGCTCGCGGCGGCGTGGCTGCAACCGAAGGCGCTGCCGCTGCACCGCATCTCGGCGATCCTGCTCGGCGCCTATCTCGTGACACAGTCGCCCGGCGGCTACACGCAATTGTTCCTGCTGTTTCTCGTGCTGATGGAGCGGTGGAGAGGGGCGGGGCCGATCACCGCGATCACCGCCGCCTATCTGCTCTGCCTCGTCGGCGACTGGCCGCTCGCGAGCGTCCTCGACGTGACGAGCAACAGCTGGCTCGGCGAGCGGACGGTGACCGCCAGCTTCGGGCTGACCGCGGGGCACTTCATCGGCCGGGTCTCGTCGCGCTGATCGTCTGGGCACTCGCGCTCGACAGCATTGCGCGCGTCGTGCGGGCGCACCGCGATACGCGCCCGTCGCTCGGACTGGTGCCGGCATGATCCTCGACGAAGACCTCGCCGCAATCGACCGGCAGCTTGCGCCCTGTTGGGGCGACCTCGCCGGCGCGCGCATCTTCATGACCGGCGGAACCGGGTTTATCGGGCGGTGGATGCTCGAAGCGCTCGCGCGTTCCGGCGTCGATGCGGATGTCATCCTGCTCAGCCGCAATCCAGACGCCTTTAGACGCGCCGCGCCGCATCTTTCCAAGCGTTTCCAAATCGTTGCCGGCGATGTTTCAGATTTCGTCGCGCCGCCCGGGCGCTTGACGCATATCATCCATGCCGCCACCGATGCCAGCGCAGCGCTCAACGCCAACGACCCGCGCCGGATGTTCGACACGATCGTGACCGGCACCCGCCGCGTGCTCGATCTGGCGGTCGAGCGCGACGTGCAGCGCACGCTCTTCCTGAGTTCGGGCGCGGTCTATGGCGCACAGCCTTCCGATGTGAGCCATGTTGCCGAGAATTGGCACGGCGGCCCAAATCCCCGCGATCCCAAATCGGCCTATGGCGAGGGCAAGCGCGCCGCCGAACTGCTGTGTTCCATTTACGGCAAGCAGTTCGGGCTCGACGTCGTGACGTCGCGCATCTTCGCGCTGCTCGGCCCTATGCTGTCGCTCGACATTCATTTCGCTGCGGGCAATTTCATCCGTGACGCGATGGCGGGACGCACGATCCGCATCGAAAGCGCCGGCACCGCGGTGCGCTCCTATCTCTACGCCGCCGACCTCACCGCCTGGCTGTGGCTGGCGCTGCTCCGTGCGCCTCGCGGCGCGACTTACAATATGGGGTCCGAGGAGGCGGTGTCGATCGCCGACCTTGCGCACCGCACCGCCACAGTTCTTGGCGGCCCCGGCGTCGAGATCGCCGGGCACCAGGACGCGGGCTGGAACCCCGGCCGTTACGTCCCCTCGACCGCGCTGATCCGCCGCGAACTCGGCGTTCAACCGACCACCGGCCTCGACGAGGCCATTCGCCGTACCGCACTCTTCAATGGATGGACAAAATGAGCCAGATGAAGCTCTCCGACTGGGTCGCCCGGTTTCTCGCCGACAAGGGCATTTCCGATATCTTCATGCTGACCGGGGGCGGGGCGATGCACCTCAACCATTCGCTCGGCACGCATCCCGCGCTTACGACGACCTTCACGCATCATGAGCAGGCGCTGTCGATGGCGGCGGAGGCCTATTACCGGCTCACCAACCGGTTGGCGGTGGTCAATGTCACCTCGGGCCCCGGCGGCACCAACGCGATCACCGGCGTCTATGGCGCCTTCGTCGATTCGATCGGGATGCTGGTCATCTCGGGGCAGGTGAAGACCGAGACGACGGTGCGCCACACCGGGCTGCCGCTCCGCCAATATGGTGATCAGGAACTCGATATCGAGGAACTGGTGCGCCCGATCACCAAATATACGGCGATGGTCACCGACCCGCGTGCGATCCGCTATCATCTCGAAAAGGCGCTTTATCTGGCAGCGAGCGGGCGGCCGGGGCCCGTCTGGCTCGATATCCCGCTCGACGTACAGGCGGCAAAGATCGATCCCGACGACCTGCTGCCCGGCTTTGATCCGGCCGAGCTCGACGAGCCGTGGAAGGCCACCGATGTCGATGCCGCTGCGGCGGAAATTCTCGCGCGGATCGCCCGGGCCGAGCGCCCCGTTGTGTTCGCCGGCAGCGGCGTCCGGCTGAGCGGTGCGCACGCCGTTTTCATCGAACTGATCGAGCGGCTCGGTATCCCCGTCGTCACCGGCTGGAACGCGCATGATGCGCTGTGGACCGACCACGCGCTGAACTGCGGCAAGCCGGGCACGGTCGGCGACCGCGCCGGCAATATGGTGACGCAGAGCGCCGACCTCCTGTTGGTGCTCGGCAGCCGCCTCAACATCCGGCAGGTCAGCTATAACTGGCAGAGCTTCGCGCGCGCCGCGCACAAGATCTGGGTCGATATCGATCCGGTCGAACTCGCCAAGCCCAATGTCGTCCCCGACATGCCGGTGGTCGCCGACCTCGCCGACCTGATCCCGGCCTTGCTGGCGCAGGATTATGCCGGGCCGACCGAAGCGCACCGCGAATGGCTCGGCTGGGCGCGCGAACGCGTGCGGCTGTTTCCGGCGGTGCTCCCCGAATATCGCGCGCATGAAACGCTCGTGCATCCCTATGTCGCGATGGACGAGCTATTCGCGCAGCTCGGCGACGACGATGTCGTGGTCACCGGAAACGGCAGCGCGTGCGTGATCGGATTCCAGGCCGCGCATATCCGGCCGGGTCAGCGCCTCTGGACCAATTCGGGCTGCGCGACGATGGGTTATGATCTTCCCGCCGCAATCGGCGTCTGCGCTGCCACCAAGGGACAGCAGCGCGTGATCGCTATCGCCGGCGACGGCAGCATCATGATGAACCTGCAGGAAATGCAGACGATCGCGGGTTGCGGACTGCCGGTGAAGGTGATCCTGATCAACAACAGCGGCTATGTCTCGATCTTCCAGACCCAGCGCAATTTCTTCAATGGACAGGAAGTCGGCGGCGGGCCGAAAAGCAATGTGACCTTCCCCGATTTCGCAAAGGTCGCCGCAGCCTTTGGTTTCGACTATGCGCGCGCGGTGACCCACGCCGAACTGCCGGGCGCCATCGCCGCGACGCTCGCCAGCGACGGCCCGGCTTTCTGCGAAATCTTTGTCGACGAGCATGTGCCCTTCGCGCCCAAGCTCGGCGCCAAGCAGCATCCCGACGGGCGCATCACCTCGCCCGCGCTCGAGGATCTGTCGCCGTTCCTGCCCCGCGAGGTGCTGGCGGCGAACATGCGCATCCCGCTGATGGACGAGCAATGAAAGTGGGCCGGGTGCTGCCGGTCAGCCGCCCGATCCGCTTTCTCGCGGCGGGCGCGCTCAATACGGCTTTCGGGCTCGCCTTCTATCCGCTGCTGCTATGGGCGTTTCCGCTGTTCCAGAGCCATTATCTGATCGCGCTGGGGATTGCGCAGGCGGTGTGCCTGTGCTTCGCCTTTTCGACCTACAAGTTCGGCGTGTTTCGCACGCGGGGCGATATCCTGCGCGAGTTCACCACATTCTCCAGCTATTATCTGTTCAACTATGCCGTCAACTGGGCGGCGTTGCCGCTGCTCGTCGAGGTCGGGGACCTGTCGCCCGTGATCGCGCAATTGGGGTTCACGGCGGTGCTGATCGTCGGCAGCTGGTTCTGGCACAACCGCGTGACCTTTCGCACCGGCGCGGCGCGCTGATCTGGACCAAGGTTTGTCCCGCGGCGCAACGTCTTTGTCGGGACTGATGACCGAAATGCCCCAATCCGACGTGCGGCCGTGGATCGGCCATGCCCTTCTTGCCGCGATTCTGCTTGCCGCGCTGGCGCTGCGCGTCGACGGCGTCGGCTTCGGCCTGCCGGCGCTCAACGATCCCGACGAGCCGCTGTTCCTCGCCACCGCGTTTGAAATGCTGCGAACCGGGAGCCTCAATCCCGGCTGGTTCGGCCATCCGGGGACGACGACGCTGTACGCGCTGGCACTGATCATGCTTGCGGTCGGCGGACTGGGGCTCGCCACCGGCCGTTTTGCCAATGCCGATGCCTTTGCTGCGGCGGTCTATGCCGATCCCGGCCTGCTCGTGTTGCCCGCGCGATTGTTCATCGTCCTGTGCGGCGTCGCCTGCGTCTGGCTGACCTACCGTATCGGCAAGCGGCTCGGCGGCGTACGCGTCGGGCTTGTCGCTGCGGCGATGCTTGCGGTGAACGCGGTGCATATCGAATATTCGCAGATCATCCGCACCGATATCCAGGCGAGCCTGTTCATGCTGTTCGGCGCGATGTCGGCGCTCGCGATCGCCGATGCGGGGCGGCGGCGCGACTATATCCTTGCCGGGATTTTTACCGGGCTGGCCTGCGCGACGAAATGGCCCGCCGCGACGATCGGGCTGACCGTGGTCTACGCCTACGTCCATCGGGCGCGACAGGGGAAGGGGCGCGGGCGCGACGTTGCGCTTTTCGCGTTCGTTGCAGCGGCGACGCTGTTTCTCGTCTCGCCCTATCTGCTGCTCGATCAGGCGGCGGTGCTCAAAAATTTGTCGGGCGAGGCACGTCCCTTGCACCCGGGCGCGACCGGGGGCGGGCTGATCGGCAATCTCGGTTGGTACGTTACCGGCCCGCTGCTGTCCTCGATGGGCATCGGGGCGCTGCTGCTCGCCGCGCTTGGGCTGGTTTGGGGCGCGGGCAAGGACCGCCGCTGGGCTCTTGTCATCCTGCCCTTTTGCATGGTCTTCCTGCTCCTGATCGCCGCGCAGTCGCTGCGCTGGGAACGCTGGATCATTCCGCTGTTGCCCTTTGCCGCGATAGCCGCGGCGCGCGCGCTTTGCAGTCTGGTCGAATTGTCGCCGGCTATCGGACGCCACCGCCTGGTGCTTCCCGCGGCAACACTGCTGCTCCTCGCGCCGATGCTGGCGACCGCGCGTATCGAGGCGACCGAGCGGCGACACGATACGCGTCAGATCGCGTCGGCCTGGCTGCGCGAACATGTCCCGGCGGGCAGCAGTGTGCTGATCGAGCATGCCGGCTTCGACCTGCTCGCTGCACGCTGGCGCCTGCGCTTTCCGCTCGGATCGGCGGGATGCGTCGATGTCGACGACATGCTTGGCGGGCGGATGGGCTATTCGGAGGTCGAGGATCGCCGCCGCGGTGCCGCAATCGTCGATATCGGTCATGTCGATCTCGCCCGCCTGGACAGCTGTCGTGCCGATTTCATCGTCGTCAGCAACCGGTTGCGCTACCGCGCCGACCCGCTTGCCTATCGTGACGAGTTGCGACGCTACGACCGGCTGATCGGAACCGGCACGCTGCGCCTCACGATCAGGCCGGAAGCGGGCAGGAGTTCGGGGCCAGAGGTCCAGATTTTCGAACCGACGCCGTCGCCGCCGCCTCCTGCGGACAGCGATCCCGACGACCGCACCTAGGGTCCTGACCCCTAGTTCATATGGCCGTCGAGCGTTCCATCGCTGCCATATGCGCCTCCGGGGGCTCGCACGGCGCCGGCGGTTCGCCTTCCGCCATTGTGAAGCGCGACCCGCGTTCGAGCGTTTTGTGCACCGGGCAGCGCTCGGCGATCTCGAGCATCCGCGCATGCTGCTCGGCGTCGAGGTCGCCCTCGATCGCGATGCGCAGGTTGAAGACGTCAGGCAGGGGGTTACCGACCTCCTTCTGGTGGCCGACTGCGGTGCGGATGCGCGTCACCGGCAATTTCTTGCCGTCGGCATAGAGGCGCAGCGTCATCGTCGTGCAGGCTGCGAGCGCGGCGGACAGCAGGTCGAACGGACTCGGTCCGCTGCCGAGCCCGCCCACGCTGACGGGTTCGTCGGCAAGCAACATCGTCCCGCCGGCGCGGATCGCGACCTGGAATTTTCCCGCGCCGGTCTCCTCCGCCTCGACATCGTCGGGCACCACCGGCGGGTCGGCGGGCGCGGTCAGATAAGGCGCCGCCCAGGCGGCAATCATCGTCCCGACGCGTTCGACATCCTCGGTTCGGCTCAGCAGATGGTCGGCATTGTCGAGCGAGACGAAGCTCTTCGGATGCCGGGCAGCGACATAGATTTGGGTCGCATTGTCGATCCCGACGGTCTGATCGCGGGGCGCGTGCATGACGAGCAAAGGGCGGCGCAGCGCCGCGATGCGCTTGCCCTGATCCTGCTGGCGCAGATCGTCGATCAGCCGCTTGCCGACACGAAACGGCCGCCCGCCCAGGACAACCTCGGCGACACCGTCGGCGTCGATAGCGGCGAGCGCATCAGGCGTGAACTGATGGATGGCGTGCGCGACGTCGAAGGGCGCGTTGACGGTGGCAACGGCGCGTATCGATGGCAGCGCGCTAGCTGCGGCGAGTGCAGCAGCGCCGCCCAGACTATGTCCGATCAGCAGCGAGGGTGCCTTGTCGTCGGCGGACATTGCAACGGCGGCGGCCTCGAGGTCGCGGACGTCGGCCGAAAAATGACTTTCGGCAAAATCGCCTTCGCTGTCGCCAAGGCCCGAGAAGTCGAAACGCAGCACGCCGACCCCCTGCCGCGCGAGGATGCGCGCGATGCGCACCGCAGCGCGGTTGTCCTTTCCGCAGGTGAAGCAGTGCGCAAAGATCGCCCAGCCGCGGACGCGGCCGTCAGGCATTTCCATCCGTCCCGAAAGGCGCTGGCCGGCGCCGCCGGCAAAATGGAACGGACGCGTGACCATCGCTTTTCTCCCGCGAAATATCGGACGGTCATAGCGCCGTGCGGGGCGGGCTCAAAGCCGGAACCCGCCCCGCCGGCTGCTGCTCAGGCTTCGATGAAGGCGAGCAGGTCGGGGTTGATCACGTCGGCGTGCGTCGTGCACATGCCGTGCGGGAAACCCTCATAGCTTTTGAGCGTGCCGTTTTGCAGAAGTTCGACCGCCAGCGGCGCTGAATCGGCGTAGGGCACTATCTGATCGTCGGTGCCGTGCATCACCAGCACCGGAACGCTGATCTTTTTGAGATCCTCGGTGAAGTCGGTTTCCGAAAAAGCCTTGATGCAGTCGTAATGCGCCTTGGTGCCGCCCATCATGCCTTGGCGCCACCAATTGTCGATCACACCCTGCGACGGCGTCGCGCCGTCGCGGTTGAAGCCGTAGAAGGGGCCGGTCGGGACATCGACATAGAATTGCGCGCGATTGGCGGCAAGCGCCGCGCGGAAACCGTCGAACACTTCGATCGGCAGACCGCCGGGATTCTTCTCCGACTGAACCATGATCGGCGGCACGGCGCCGATCAGCACCGCCTTGGCGACGCGGCCGGGCGCGGCGCGCGCGACATAATGCGCAACCTCGCCGCCACCGGTCGAGTGGCCGATATGGACGGCATTTTTAAGGTCGAGCGCCGCGGTGAGTTCGATCAGGTCGGCGGCATAGGTGTCCATCTCGTTGCCCGTCGCGGTCTGCGTCGAGCGGCCGTGACCACGGCGGTCGTGCGCAAGCACGCGATAACCCTTGTGGAGGAAATACAGCATCTGGGTATCCCAGTCGTCCGAACTCAGCGGCCAGCCATGATGGAAGAAAATCGGCTGCGCGTCCTTTGATCCCCAATCCTTGTAAAATATCTCGGTACCGTCCTTGGTCGTGAAAATGCCCATCATCTGTCTCCTCACTTCAGAAAATTGTCAGACATGTTGCAAGGGCGATACTGCCCTTTCGTCGCCCTCGGCGCAAACGCCGACGATCGCGTGTAAGAAGCGCTGGAAATCCGCGGCGATTCCGCTCTTCTGGTCGGTCCAGCCGCTCGCGGCCCAGGCTATGAACGGTGCACATCGCTGAACGATTGGCTTTGTGACGCGATGTGTGCATGATACCGGTGTCTGTTCGATCAGCAGGAGGCATGTAATGATCCTCGGTCTTTCGATTCCCGCTTTCACCGCGCTGCATGTCGCGATCAGCCTCGCCGGCATCGCGGCGGGTCTGGTCTGGTTCGTCGCCTTGCTCCGCGGCCGTTGGCTGCCCGCGTGGAATGCCGTGTTCCTGGCGCTGACGATCCTGACGAGCGTCACCGGATTCCTATTTCCGGTTTCGACGCTGACCCCGGCGCAGATCGTCGGCTATGTCTCGCTGGCAGATCTGGCGCTGGCGCTCGTGGCATTGATCGGTTTCGCACGGCGCGGGCGGTGGGGAGGAGTCTATATTGCAACCGCGGTCTTTGCGCTCTATCTCAACAGCTTCGTGCTCGTCGTTCAGTCGTTTCTCAAGATACCGACGCTCAACGCGCTGGCGCCGAACGGCAGCGAACCACCCTTCGCTGCCGCGCAGAGCGCAGTATTGCTCGCCTTCCTCTACTTCGGATATCGGGCGGTACGGCGGAACCGGATCGCCACGACCTGAACCGCGATCGGTTCGGTGAAGCCTCTGGCAATCCTGCTGGCTGCCGCGGCGCTGACCGCCTGCTCCGCGGATGGCGGCGGCCAGCCCAAAGTGCCGGATGAACCGCTGCACAGCCAGCTGCTGGTGCTCGACGCACATCTCGACACCCCGATCCATTTCGAGCGCCCGGGCTGGAGCTTCGCCGACCGCCACGCGATGCGGGACGATATGGTTCAACTCGACATCCCGCGGATGGAGGATGGCCATCTCGATGGCGGCTTTTTCGTCGTCTATACCAGACAGGGGCCGCTAACGCCTGGGGGCTATGCCGCGGCTCTTACCTTCGCGCGCGATCGGTTCGACCTCATCGACCGCACGATCGCCCGCTATCCCGAACAGATCGCTCCGGCAGCAACCGCTGCCGACGCCTTGCGGCTGAACAAGCAGGGCAAGTTGATCGCCTTCAAATCGATGGAAAACAGCTATCCGCTGGGCGAGGATCTGTCGCTGATTGCGGAATTTCACGGCAAGGGCCTGCGCATGGCGGGGCCCGTCCATTCGAGGACCAACCAGTTTGCCGACAGCGCGACCGGCGCGGCGCGCTGGAAGGGGCTCAGCCCGCTCGGCAAGCAATGGGTCGTCGAAATGAACCGGCTGGGCATCGTCATCGACGCGAGCCATGCATCCGACGCCGCGTTCGACCAGATGCTCGCCCTGTCGGAATATCCGATCCTGCTGTCGCACTCCAGCCTGCGCTCGACCTGCGACCACCCGCGCAACCTTGACGAGGGGCGGCTGAGGGCCCTTGCGGCGAAGGGCGGAGCGATGTGCGTGTCGACGGTTTTTCTGTCAGCGATGAATATATCACCCGCGCGCCGCGAACTGTTCGGCCAATATGATCGGATCGGCAAGATGACCCCTGCCGAGCAGGCGGAACTCAACCGCCGGTGGCGGGCGCTCGACAAGGTTGAGCCGCTGTGGGCAGCCGACTTCGAGGATTATATGACGATGCTTCTCCGCGCGATCGCGGTCGGCGGGGTTGATCATATCTGCTTCGGCGCCGATTGGGACGGTGGCGGCGGACTAAAGGGGATGGAAGATATTTCGGCGCTTCCCAAGGTTACCGAGCGTTTGAAGGCGGCGGGCTTTTCCGACACCGATATCGAAAAGATGTGGAGCGGAAACCTGTTGCGTGTCCTGTCGGCGCAGGGCGGGCCACTCGTTTCAAGTCGGTAGATGGGGCAGGATATGGACGGCAAAATCGCACTGATCGAGGCTGGGGGCACCAAATTCATCGTCGCCGTCGGCGATGACGCCCGGAAAATCCATGCGCGCACGCGCATCGAGACGACGCATCCCGAGAAAACGATCGCTGCCGCGATCGAGTGGCTTCAGCAGCAAGGTAGCGATTATGCCGCGGTCGGTATCGCCAGTTTCGGTCCGCTCGATCTCGACCCCGCCTCGCCGAAATGGGGCCATATCACCCGCACGACCAAGCCGCACTGGAGCGACACCGATGTCGCCGGCCCCTTTGCGCGTGAACTTGGGTGTGCGGTGGGGATCGATACCGACGTCAACGGTGCTGCGCTGGCCGAGTGGACATGGGGGGCGGGGCAGGGGGTGAATTCGGCGCTTTACCTGACTGTCGGGACCGGAATCGGCGGCGGCGCGGTGGTCGGCGGGCGGCTCGTCCGCGGCCTCAGTCATCCGGAAATGGGCCATATTCGCGTTCCGCGGCATCCGGGCGACACATATTTTGCCGGTCACTGCCCGTTCCACGGCGACTGCCTGGAAGGGCTCGCCTGCGGCCCTTCGATCATCGCGCGGTGGGGCGCGTCCCTTTCCGACCTGGCCGCCGACCATCCCGGCCACGACATCATCGCCTGGTATCTGGCGCAGGCGGTGCAGAGCTTTCAGGCGATCTTCGAGCCCGCGCGCATCATCATGGGCGGCGGCGTGATGGCGACGCCGGGTCTGATCCAGCGCGTCAAAACCCACGCCGCCGAGGGCGGGGCAGGCTATTTCGCGGGCGATCCTGCGGAGATCATCGTACCTCCGGCACTTGGAGAGGATAGCGGCCTGCTCGGCGCGCTTGCGCTGGTCTGTGATCGTCCGTCCGAACCGGAGTGACTGGCCGGTCTCGACGCGGGACAAAGCTGTCGGAGGTCAGAAGCGCAAGACGATTTTTCCGAAATGCCTGCCGCCTTCCATCCGTCGCAGCGCATCCTGGACCCGTGCGATGTCGAAGGTGCGATCGATCACCGGCCGGATCCGGTATGCGGCGATATCGCAACACATCGCCTCGAACTGGGAGCGGTTTCCCACCGAGATCCCCGCAACGCGCAGATTATTCCCGAACAGGACGGGAAGCGGGAAGGAGGCCGCGGCCCCACTCAAAATGCCGATGACGACGATCGATCCGCCGACCGCGGCCGCCTTCATCGATTCGGCAAGCGTATCGGCGCCGCCGACTTCGATGACCGCGTCGGCGCCGCGCCCGTCGGTCAGGCGGCGGACCTCCTTGCTCCATTCCGGGTTGGCTTTGTAATTTATCGTGAAATCGGCCCCCAGTCCGCGCGCGCGCTCGAGTTTCTCGTCGCTTGAGGAGGTGATGATGACGTGCGCGCCGCGCGCCTTGGCGAATTGCAGCGCGAAGAGCGACACGCCGCCCGTTCCCTGAACGAGAAGAGTTTGTCCCGGCCCGATTGCGGCTTCTTCGGCGACCGCCCGCCACGCGGTCAGCGCGGCGCAGGGCAGGGTTGCGGCCTCGTCGAAGTCCAGATGATCGGGGAAAGGCGATACCGCCCCGGCGTCGAGCAGCATCACATCCTGAAGGACGCCGGGCGCGGTACCGCCGAGTGCCAGCTTTCGATTGTCGCGCGCGCGCGCCGGCCAGCCAGTCCTGATAAAAGAGCGGGCAGACGCGTTGACCCGGCGAAAGCCCGGTGACGTCCTGGCCCGTCGCGACGATTTCCCCCGCGCCGTCCGACAGGGGAATGAGCGGCAGCGGCAGGGGCATGAGCCCCTTCACTACCGAAAGGTCGCGATAGTTGATCGACGCGGCGCGCATCGCGACGAGAACCTGACCGGGTCCTGGTTCGGGAGCCGGGTGCTCGGTCATGCGCAGATTGTCGATCCCGAACCCGTCCCGCAGCGCCCAGACTCTCATGCGCCGGAGCCTTCCGCCTTACGCATCATGATAGAAATCGGCTGTCCGGCTGACTTCCTTTCCCAGCGCCTGGCTTTCGCCCAGCATCGCGATCTTCTTTTCGATTGCCCCGACGCAGTCGTCGCCGAGCGGCAGGCGAAGCGGGGCTTCGCCGCGCTCGGCCAGGTCGACAAGAACCTCGGCTGCCCTGGCCGGATCGCCCGAACGTGGCGGCTGCTCGACCACCCGTTTGCGCGCGGCGCTTGCGATGGTGCCTGCATAAGCCTCCAGTTCGGTGGCCATGACGTGCAGCGATTGCCGGAACCCCGTGGAGAACGAGCCCGGCTCGACGATCGTGACGCCGATCCCGAACGGCGCGAGTTCGACCGCGAGACCCTCCGAGAGGCCTTCGACGGCGAATTTGGTCGAACAATAATAAGCGACGCCGGGGTGCCCCAGAAAGCCCGCGAGCGACGATATGTTGAAGATATGGCCGCGCCCTTGTTCGCGCATCGTCGGCAGGACGGCGCGAGTCATTTCGACCAGCGCGAAGACGTTGGCGTCGAAAAGCGCGCGATATTCGTCGGGCCGCGCCTCTTCGACGGCGCCGACCAGACCGCGCCCGGCATTGTTGACCAAGATATCGATGCTCCCGAAACGCTCGCGCGTCGCGGCGATGCAGTGCGCGATGTCGGCGCCCTTGGTCACATCCAGCGTCAGCACGATCGTCTGCGCGGGGTAGCGCGTGGCGAGATCGGCAACGCTCTCCGCGCGCCGCGCAGTGAGGGCGACATTATGGCCGCGGGCGAGGGCCTCTTCGGCGATCGCGCGGCCCAGTCCCTGCGAGCAGCCGGTGATCAGCCAGGTCGATTTGCCGTCCGTGTTCGTGCTCATCTGCCGTTTCCTTTATTGCGCGCGCAACAGGCGCCCGTTGTTGAGGACGATCGAATCGCGCTCGGGGCAGCGCATGCGAAAGCTGATCGCATCGCCGTCGATCCAAGCGTCGAGAAGCAGCAGGTCGCCGGGATAGACCGGCGCCGCGAAACGCGCGTCGAACGCTGTCAGCCGCGCCGGATCATGATCGAGCAGCGCGCCGAGCAGCGCGTGACAGGCGACGGCATAGGTGCAGAGCCCGTGAAGGATCGGCCGGTCGAAGCCGACCCGCCGCGCTGCCTCGATATCGAGGTGGAGCGGATTGGTGTCGCCCAGCAGCGAGAACAGCGCCGCCTGCTCGGGGCGCGTCTGGCATTCCAGCACCACGTCGGGTGCGCGGTCGGGCAGGGCGTGAGGCTCGGGCGCGCCCTCGCGCGTGCCGCCGAAGCCGCCTTCGCCGCGCAGGATGGCGGTCGACAACGCGGTGCACACCGGCGCCTCGCCGTTGCGTTCGACGATCGATTTTTCGATGAGCGCGATCGCATCCTTGCCTGCCCCCTTGTCGAAGAGCCCCGTGACGCGTTCGGAGATCAGATAGTCGCGATCCGCCTCGAGCGGCCGGTGGAGCACCAGCCGCTGCTCGCCGTGCAGGATCTTGCGCAGATCGACGCCCAGATCGAACAGGGGGCTCGGCCCCGCCATCAGCACGGAGGCGAGCGCGGGCAGTACCGGCAGCGGATTGCCGGCCGCAAGCCGTACGTCGGCGACATTCTCCGCATCGCGTGCGGCGCCCGCCGCCAGCGCATAGGTCGCCGCCGTCTGCCGCGACAGGGTCAGCGTCGTGGCAGGCGTCGCCGCCGTCAGGGCTCGCTCGGGCGACAGCATCGCCTAGCCCGCGGCCGGCGCGCGCTGCAGGAAGTCGGCCGAATGTTCGAGCGCGCTGCCGAAGGCGCGCTCGCCGGCCGGGTCCGAAATCCGCGCCCAGGCTTCGGCAACATTCTCCGCGCGCGCCGCATCGAGCGGGAAGGCAACGCCGGGCGATTCGACGATCCGCGTCGTGCTGAAGCGCCCTGATCCGGCGTTCAGGATCACGCCGGCGGGTGCCTCGTCGCTGGCGAGCCACACGACGCCTTGCGCGACATGCTCGGGTTTCATCACCGCCGCGATTTCGGGGCTGGTCAGGCTCTCACTCATCCGCGTGACCGCGAAGGGCGAGATGCAATTCACTTTGATTCCAGCCTTTTGCCCCTCGATATTAAGCGAGTTCATCAAGCCGATGACGGCGGTCTTCGCGGCGCCGTAATTGGTCTGCCCGAAGTTGCCGAACAGGCCCGCGGTCGAGGTCGTGACGATGATCCGCCCGCGTTGCTGCTGCGTCATCACCGGCCACACCGCCTTGATCGCATTGACCGTCCCCATCAGATGGACGTCGATCACGGTGCGATAGTCGTCGAGCGGCATCTTCGAAAAGGACTTGTCGCGCAGGATACCGGCGTTGGCGACGAGCAGGTCGATACGGCCGAAGCGGTCGAGCACATCCTCGACCATCGCCGCCATCGCATTGGCATCGGTGACCGAGGCGCCGTTGGCGATCGCCGTGCCGCCCATCGCCTCGATCTCGGCTACCACTTCGCGCGCGGCGTCGGATGCACCCTGGCCGTCGACCGAGGCGCCGAGATCGTTGACGACGAGTTTCGCGCCGCGCCGTGCGAGTTCGAGGCTATATTGCCGCCCGAGCCCGCGTCCGCCGCCGGTCACAATCGCTACCTTGTCCGTGAAATCCATGATCGTCTCCTGCGGGCCGGCGGCCGGTCAATGAATGGGGAGCGGGCGGCTGCGCGCGAGGCGCTGCAGATGCCGGGCGGGGGTGCCGAAACGCGCGTCGAGCGCGGCGATGCGCCGGACGAAGCGGCCGAGACCCAGCTCTTCGGTCATCCCCATCGCGCCGTGCATCTGGACCGCCTCGTACCCGATCAGCCGCGCCGAGCGTGCCGACATATATTTGGCGGCGGCGGCCGCTTGGGAGCGTCGATCCGGGTCTCCCTCGACCAGGGCCGCCTTGATCACGCTCGACCGTGCAAGCTCGTAGGCGATGAACATGTCGGCGAGCCGGTGCTGCAGCGCCTGGAAGTCGCCGAGCAGCGTCCCGAACTGCTTGCGCGTGCGCAGCTGTTCGAGCGTCCGGTTGATCAGGCCCGCCATCAGTCCGACGCGTTCGGCGCTTTGTGCGACGATCGCGCGGTCGACCGCGGCGGCGAGCGTGGGCGCGGTGTCGCCTGTCGAGAGCGGCTGCGCGCGCACGCCGTCGAACACGAACGACGCTGATCGCGCGCCGTCGATCGAATCGAAGCGGCTGACCGTGACGCCGCGCGTGCCGGGATCGAGCAGGAAGAGGCCGAGCGTGCCGTCGTCGCTCGCGGTGGCGGTCACCATCAGGAGGTCCGCCGCGCCGCCATAGGCGACGACTTCGGCGCGGCCCGACAGCAGAAATTCCTGCGGCCCGCCCTCCCATTCAATGGCGCACTCGGCGCCGACGAAGGCCACCGTCAGCTCGCCCGCGGCGATCTGCGGCAACCAGGCGCCGCGTTGCTCATCGGTGCCCAGCTCGTCGATCAGACGGGTCGCGAGGACGCCGGTTTCGACGAAATGATTTTCGCGGCCCGCGCGGCCGAACTCCTCGGCGACGATCATCGCTTCGACACCAGAGCCTGCGATGCCCCCGAAAATTTCGGGGACGAGCGCGGCGAAAACGCCGCTCGCGCCCAGCGCCTGCGCGTCGGGCTCGCCGTTGGTCAGAAGGCGGCGCAGCATGTCCTGGAGCGCGACCTGCGTATCATCGAGCGTGAAATCCATCTTATACCCCCGCGCCGCGCAGCAGCGCCTTGGCGATGATGTTGCGCTGGACCTCGTTCGCGCCGCCGTAGATCGTCGCGGCGCGGAAGAAGAGCGAGTCGGTGCCGAAATGGCGGCCGACGCCCGACGGGTGGACCGGCGCGCCCTCCGCCGAGCGCACCTCGGCGTGCACGCCAAGGCCGTCTTCGCCGAGCCGCAGCGTGCGCTGTCGCAGCTCGGACCCCACCACCTTCAGGATCGAGGGTTCGATACCAGTCTCCAGCCCGCGCGTGCACCGTCGAAGGTGCGCAGTTCGTACATTTCGAGCGCCGCGGCCTCAGCCTCGAGCGCCGCGAGATCGAGGCGCAGCGGATCGTCGGCGTCGATTAGGTCGCCGATCTGCGTCAGAATTTCCTGCGTCGTCTGCAGCGCCGCGGCGCCGAAGCGTTCGAAGGAGAGCAGCGCGCGGGCATAGTCCCAGCCCTTGTTTTCTTCGCCCAATCGCGCGCTCACCGGCACGCGGACGTCGTCGAAGAAGACTTCGTTGAAATGATGCGCGCCCTCGATCGTCCAGATCGGGCGGATCGTGATGCCGGGGGTATCGGTCGGGATGAACAGCATCGAGATGCCGGCGTGCGGCCGAGCGGCGTCGGGGTCGGTGCGCACGAGGCAGAAGAGCATCGTCGCCTTGTGCGCGAAGGTGGTCCAGATCTTCTGGCCGTTGACGACATATTCATCGCCCTCGCGCCGGGCGCTGGTGCGCAGCGAGGCGAGGTCGGATCCGGCCTGCGGTTCCGAAAATCCCTGGCCCCAGCGGTCCTCGCCCGACAGGATACGCGGCAGGAAGCGGGCTTTCTGTTCGTCGCTCCCGAACAGGATGACCAGCGGCGCGACCATCCCGAATTCCATCATCGGGACCTCGGGCGCGCGGGCGCGGGCGAGCTCGCTGCGGAAGATATGCTGCTGCATCGGCGTCCATTTGGGGACGCCGCCGAACGCGGCGGGCCAGCCGGCGGTCAGATAGCCCTGCGGCGCGAGCCGGTCGAGCCACTGGCGGGTCACCGCGTCGTCGACGCGCGAACTGACGTCGCTGACGCCGCGCCATTCTTCGGGAAGATTGGCGGCGATGAAGGCGCGCAAATCGTCCCGGAACGCAATCTCGTCGGCGGATAGATCAAGATCCACGATTGTCTCCTGTAGCTGTCACGGCGGTTCGCGGCATCAGCCGCGATCGAGCTCCCACACGACGCCCCACACGCCCGATCCCTCGGAGAGCTCGCCGAACCGCGCGACGACGCGCTCGTCGATTTGCGGGGCGTCGCCGAGTATCAGCCCCGTCATCTTCACCCGTTCGGGCAGCCGGATCAGCGCATAATGATAGGGCGCGACGGTGCGGAAAAAGGCGTCCTTGGTGTAGCTGACGGTGGTGACGCTCTCGATCGTGCCCTGGCCCGCGGCCGCGACATGGTCGACCGCGCCGCCGCAGCGCATGCATTGCCCGCGCGGAAAATGCTGGGTCCGGCCGCAGTCGCGGCAGGTCTCGATCCGCAGGCTGCCGTCGCGGCATCCGTCGAAGAAGGGCGCCCATTCGGGCAGGATTTCGGGAACCGGATGCCCCGGAAGCTTGAAATAGGTTGCCGCGTCCATCTTAGCCCGCCTCGTTCGTGAAAATGACGACGCCGATCGCCGACATCAGCCCGCCCGACCCGCAGGCGAGCGCGGTGCGCGCGTTGGCGATCTGGCGTTCGCCCGCCGTCCCGCGCAGCTGGTCGACCGCCTCGATCATCAGAAAGATGCCGCGCATGCCCGGGTGCGAATTGGCGAGCCCGCCGCCGTCGGTGTTGAGCGGCAGCGCGCCGTCGGGACGCAGCTTGCCATCCATGACGAAGGGTCCCGCTTCGCCGCGCCCGCAGAATCCGAGCCCTTCCATCATCACCAGCGGGGTGATGGTGAAGCTGTCGTAGATCTGCAGCATGTCGATATCGTCGGTCGTCAGCCCCGCTTGCGCCAGTGCGCGCGGGCCCGCGATCGCGGCGCCGGTCGTGGTCAGATCTTCCATCTCGCCGATCGACCAGAAGGGCATCGACATGGCGGCGGCGAGCGGAACCACGGGGCGCTGCGGCAGGTCGCGCGCGCGTTCCCATGTGGTCAGGATCAGCGCGCCGCCACCGTCGTTGACCATGCAGCAGTCGATCGCGCGGAGTGGGTCGGCAAGAAAGCGCGACGCCTCGACCTGCTCGTCGGTCAGGGGATCGCGCAGCGTCGCCTTGGGATTGCGCGCGGCGTGCAGGCGCGCCGAGCGCGCGACCTCGGTCAGATGGTCGAGCGATGTGCCGAATTCGTGCATGTGCCGCTTTGCGATCAGCGCGTAGTTGGCGATGATCGACTGGCCCGCCAGGCTGTCCCACATCGAGGTGCCGGCGAGCTTTCCGTTGCGCAGCGTGCCCGTCGACAGGTTGAGCGCCTTGTTGCTGGCGAGGTCGCTGCCATAGGCGATCAATATGGTGTCGCAGCGGCCCGAGCGGATCGCCTCCATCGCGTTCGGCATCACGCATTCGGCGGCCGAACCGCCCGTCATCGACCCGTCGATCAGCGTCGGGCGAAGGCCCAGATATTCGGCCGCGGTGCAGGCGTCATCATAGAGATTGCCCTGCGCGCCGGTGCTCATGAAGCCGTCGATCTCCGACAGCGTAATGCCGGCGTCCTTCGCGGCGCGGTGGCTCGCCTGCATCACATGGCCAAGTGCGCTCAGATGTGGCGCGCGCGGATAGTCGCTGAGGCCGATGCCGACGACGACGGGCGTTCTGGGGTGCATCAGTTGATCATCCGCTGGGTGTCTTTCCAGAACCGGCCGCGGAGGCTGGCCTTGTCGACCTTGTTGTTGGGAGTCATCGGCAGCGGTTCGGTGCCGATGTCGAAGCTTTTGGGGATCTTGTAGCCGCCGATGCGCGTGCGCAGATGCTGGCGCAGCGCCGCCTCGTCGGCCTCGACGCCGGGGTCGAGCACGACGAAGCCGTGCACCTGCTCGCCCCAGGCGTCGCTCGGGATACCGATGACGCAGGCGTGGCGGACACCGGGATAGGTTTCGATCGCGCGCTCGACCTCGAGCGAATAGACATTCTCGCCGCCGGTGACGATCATGTCCTTCAGCCGGTCGACGAGGAACAGATAGCCCTCTTCGTCGATGTAGCCGACATCGCCGGTGCGGTACCAACCGTCGTCGAACACCGCGGCGGTCTGCTCGGGCGCCTGCCAATAGCCCGCCATGATGCTGTCGATCCGGGCGACGATCTCGCCGGTCTCGCCCGCATCGCAGCGGCTGTTGTCGGGGCGCCGCGCTTCCATGTCGCAGCCGGGGAGCGCGCGTCCGGCCGAGGCGAGCTTGCCGCGCGCCGGATCGTGATCGGCGGTGCGGAGCAGGGTGAGGCCGCCCAGAATCTCGGTCATCCCGTAGGATTGCTGGATCTGCGTCGCGGGGAGCAGGCGGGTCAGCTGCGACAGCGTGCCCGCCGCGACCGGCGCGCCGCCGTAGCCGATATATTTGAGATGTGCATAGGGGGCGGCATCGTCGCGAATGGCGTCGAGAAAGCGGTCGATCATCGCCGCGATCAGGATGATATGCGTGACCTTCTGCTCGCGGACGTCGCGGACCAGCAGGTCGATGTCGAAACTTTCGGGCAGGACGGTCAGATTGCCCGCGAGAACCGGCCCCATGTAAATATTGCTGCCCGAGATGTGATAGAGCGCGGCCGTCCCATAAAAGACGGTATCGACCGGTAAAATGTCCCAGATCAGGTGCAGCCGGTGGTGCGTGATGCTGAGCGCCTTTTGCGTCATCACGACGCCCTTGGGCCGCCCGGTCGTGCCGCCGGTATACATGATCGCAACCGGATCATCCTCGGCCGCGTCGGGATGAGGGCCGAGTGGCGCGGCGGGCCGGGCGATCGACGCGATGTCGACCGCGGCCGGCGCATCGCTCGCGAGGTCGCAGACCGCTTTCGCCATGTCGGCGAGCGCCGCGTCATGAAGCAGCAGCCGCGCGCCCGCGCTGTCGATCAGCCCCGCGATCTCCAGCGGGGCGAGGCGGACGTTCACGGGCACGATCACGAAATGGCCCAGCATCGCGGCGTGCCAGCAGGCGACATAGGGCTGGCTGGAACCGGCGAGGATCGCGACGCGGTCGCCGGGCTTCACGCCCCGACCGGCCAGCGCTTCGACGATACCGCCGGCGATCGCCATATGCTCGGCGAAGGTGAAGCTACGGTCCTGAAAGCGATAGACGGTGCGGGCCGCATGCTGCCGCGCCGCATTGGCCAGATTTTCGGCGATCAGGATTTTCGGCGACACGATCATGGCGCGACCATTCGCCGGCCGGATGCCTTCATTCCCAGTCGCAAAAAGACTTTGCCCACAGCCATCCATCCCCTTGTTCTCCGACTCTCGTTGGTCGGATGTCGATATATCTAATCATCATAGATAAAGCGTCAATATGAAATTTCGCCGGGCTGTTCGGGGCGGGCGCATTTGGTATCCGGCGCTGCTTGACATTATACATTTTTGCGTGTTTGTATCATTTTTATCGACAGGGCCGCAAATGGCGAGGGAGGTGAGGGTGCTGCAGGATCAGGCGCGGGATACCACGGAACAGGCGGGCGAAACGGCGCGGCAGCGTTCGTCGCACGCGCTGTTCGAACCGGTTTCGTTCGGATCGCTGTCACTCTCGAATCGCCTCGTGATGGCGCCGATGACGCGCTATTTTTCGCCGGACGGAATCCCGGGGGGGGGATGTCGCGGCCTATTATCGGCGCCGCGCCGAGGCTGGGTGCGGACTGATCATCACCGAAGGGACGACCGTCGAATCACCCGTCGCGGGCGGCTACATGCATGTGCCGCATTTCTGGGGTCCGGCGCTCGACGGCTGGCGCCGCGTCGTCGACGAAGTGCACGCGGCGGGGGGCAAGATTATCCCGCAGCTCTGGCATGTCGGGCTGCAGCGCGATCCGGCGATCTGCCCCAATCCCGAACTGACGGGCGTCGGCCCGTCGGGTTTCAACCGCCGGCTCGAACGCGTGACCGGACCCATGAGCCGCGAGGATATCGCTGCGACGATCGACCAGTTCGCCCGTGCCGCCGCCGATGCGAAGGCGCTCGGCTTCGACGGCATCCAGATCCATGGGGCGCACGGTTATCTGCTCGACCAGTTCTTCTGGCACAAGACGAACGACCGCGACGATGATTATGGCGGCAGCCTGGAAAATCGCGCGCGCTTCGGCGCCGAACTGGTCGCCGCGGTCCGCGCCGCGGTCGGCCCGGAATTTCCGCTCCTGCTGCGCATCTCGCAATGGAAGGGGCACGACTATAACGCGAAGATCGCCGATACCCCCGAAGAGCTCGCGCGCTTCCTCGAACCGCTCGCCGCCGCCGGGGTCGATATCTTCGACTGTTCGCAGCGCCGCTTCTGGGAGTCCGAGTTCGAAGGGTCGCGGCTCAACCTTGCGGGGTGGGTGCGCAAGCTCACCGGGTTGCCGACGATCACGGTCGGCAGCGTCAGCCTGAACGGCGATTTCATCGGGTCGATGATCCATGCGCAAAGCGCCGCCGCGACCGGGATCGATGAATTGCTCGACCGCGTCGAAGCAGGCGAGTTCGACCTCGTCGCGCTGGGCCGCGCGCTGATCGCCGATCCCGAATGGCCGATCAAGATCCGCGGCGGACGCTATGACGAAATCCGCTCGTTCGATCCCGAAATGCTCAAGACACTCGACTGATTTTCCCTTTTCCGGAGGCTCCGATGACCACGACGACAACGCTTGGAATGAAGGACTTCATCACCGACCCGGTCGAATATTTCGACTGGTCCGCGACGCGGCTGTGGTCGATGCCCGACGCGGATCGCGAAGCGTTCCAGCTCGCCGGCCTGAAATACCGGTTCGAGCAGCTGCGCGACAATATTCCCTATCTGAAGAAGCTTGCCGACGCCGACGACGTCCAGAGCATCGACACGCTCGACGACGCCGTGCCGCTGCTCTTCGAGCACACCGTCTATAAATCCTATCCCTCGTCGCTGCTGACCGACAGCAAGTTCGGGATGATCAACAGCTGGCTGGGCAAGCTCACTACGCACGACATCAAGCATATCGATGTCAGCCATTGCGACAGCATCGACAGCTGGATCGACGTCATGGACGAGGAATCGCCGCTGATCGTCCACCACAGTTCGGGGACGACCGGAACGGTGTCGCTGTTTCCCAAGGCGAAGGATGAGTTCGAGCGTTTCGGCAAGCAATATGCGCTTCGTTTCCAGCGCTTCGGCGAACCGCGCCCGAACGATGCGAGCCCGCAGGCGCATGTCATCGTCCCCAGCTATCGCTACGGCGGTTCGGGGCATTTCCGCATCAACGACGTCTATGAAAAGCATGTCGCAAAGGGCGACCCCGATTTCATGCACATCGCCTTCCCGGGCAAGATGAGCGCCGATATTCTTTATCTCGCCGGGCGCATCCGCGCCGCCAAGGCGAAGGGGCAGCTCGACCGGCTGGAGGTTCCCGAAAGCCTGCTCTCGCGGCTCGACCAGTTCGAAGCGAACGCCGGGGAACGCGGACGTCAGATGCAGGAGTTTCTCGACGGAATCACGACCAAGCTCGCCGGCGAGCGCGTGTGGATGGCGGTCGCGCCGACCTATTTGTGGCCGCTCGCCGAAAAGGCGCTCGCGCAGGGCAAGAGCAATCTCTTCGCGCCCGATTCGGTCATTTCGACCGGCGGCGGCGCCAAGGGCATGGTGCTGCCCGACAATTGGCGCACCGAGGTCAGCCGCTTCGGCGGGACGGGGCGCATTCCGATGAACTATTCGATGACCGAGCTGACGGGCAGCAACCTCGACTGCGAAAAGGGCCATTATCACATCGCGCCCTGGCTGATCCCCTTCGTGCTCGACCCCGACACGAGCAAGCCGCTGCCGCGCACGGGCCGGGTGACGGGCCGCATGGCCTTTTACGACCTGCTCCCCGACACGCATTGGGGCGGCTTCATCTCGGGCGATGAGGTAACGATCACCTGGGACAAGCCCTGTGGCTGCGGGCGGACGGGGCCGTATCTCGACGGCAAGATCGGCCGCTACAGCGAACAGCGCGGCGGCGACGACAAGATCAGCTGCGCCGCATCCTATGACGCGCACGAAGAGGCGATGGACTTCCTGACCGGGATCCAGATGTCGGGCGCGCAATAAACTCATTCGATCAAGGGAGGCCAAGATGGCGACGGACTATATCAGCTTCAAAGACGACGGCACCGCGGTGCTCAACGATCCGGCGACCCCGGTCGCGGCGGCGATCATCCGCGGCGAGGTTATCACGTCGGACCTGGTCGAATTCGGCGGACGCAACGGCGACCTGCGTTTCCTCGCGCCCGATCCGCACACGCTGATCCGGCGCCTGCCGCTGGGCAATCCGCAGAAGCTGGCCGACGTGCATGCGCTCAGCGTCGACGAGATCCTCGACTATCTGCGCGCGCTGGGCGCCGAAATGGACCTCTCGCGCAACGTGCATCTGCAATATGCGCTCGAACTGTCGCTGGAGACGGCGCCGACCACGCCGCCGCTGGTGCGCAACCAATATGGCCGCCTGCCGGCGCTTTTTACGCAGGATGCGCTGGAGGATATGGTTGCGGGTATCGGCCGCGACTATCTTGACGGGTGGGTCGAGACGCGCGTCGCGGCGAGCGGCGCCAAGCGGCATGTCCGTGCCTTTGGCGCGCGTGCGTTGCATATCGTCGCGGGCAACAGTCCGGTGCTATCGGCGGTGACGGTGATCCGCAACGCGGTCGCCCGCAGCGACGCGATCATCAAGGCGCCGTCGAACGATCCCTTCACCGGCATCGCGGTCGCGCGCACGATGATCGACATGGCACCCGACCATCCGATCACCAAACATGTCAGCGTCGCCTATTGGCGCGGCGGCGACGAGCTTTTCGAATCCAAGCTGTACCAGCCGCATAATATCGAGAAGATCGTCGCCTGGGGCGGCTTCGCCTCGGTCAAGCATGTGACCAAATATATCCAGCCGGGCCTCGAACTGGTGTCGCTCGATCCGAAGCGGTCGATCAGCATCGTCGGCGCGGACGCATTCGACAGCGAGGAGAATCTCGACGATGTCGCGGTGCGCATCGCCGCCGACATGGGTGCGCACAATCAGGAAGTCTGCGCCAGCGCCCGCGTCGTCTATGTCCAGACAGGTACGGACGAAGCGGGAATCGAGAAGCTCGCCGATCTCGGCCAGCGCGTGTACGACAAGCTGCTCACGCTGCCCGAGCGGATCAGCACTGCGCCGAAGATGGGAATCAACCCTGAGCTGCGCCGCGACCTCGACGCCGCGGCGATGCTCGACGACTTCTATCATGTGATCGGCGGCAAGCAGGGCGAAGGCGCTGTGATCGTGTCGAAGATGCCCGAGCCGGTCGATTTCGCGCCGACGCTGATCAACCGCGTCGCCAATCTGGTCGCGGTCGACAGCATCGACGAAGTCTATCCGCGCGTCGATTCCTATACGCAGACCGTCGGCATCTACCCCGAAAAGCTGGTCGACGAGATTCAGGATCCGCTGTCGATCGCGGGCGCGCAACGCATCGTCTCGCTGGGTTACGCAGGAGCCTCGACGACGGGCTTCGGCGCGCCGCAGGACGGCATCGAGCCGGTTCGCCGGCTGGTCAAATGGATCCACCGCGAGGAGTCCGATCCCGCCGTCACGCCGGGTATCTGGAACCACTGACAAGGCGGCGTCCGGCGCCGCCCGCCAAGGCAGCGCCGGGACAATGCTGTCCGGTTCGCCAACGACCAAGGCGTCCTCTGTGGGGCGGACGAGTTCCGCCCCATCTTTTTGCAATCCTCAAAGTTCAGGAAAGTTCAGCCTTGTGGAGCGCGCGGTTTGGGCCTGGCGTTACGCTGGGCCAGCTGGGCAGCGACCGCTGTTATCTACTGAATGAAAGAGCCGTAGAAAGGCTGGCACGGCCGGATAATGTAGGAAAGCGCTTTTTTAGCGTGTCGGGTTTGGGGTGGTGAGCTGCCGTAAAGATCATATCACCCCCTCCCTCAGGGGAGGGCAGCGAGACTTACGAACTTGTCGTTAGTCGCAGCGGGTGGGCGCAGCGGCTCGCGCAGGC
>JACDQN010000011.1 GCA_015657575.1 Sphingopyxis sp. | reverse complement strand
GGGGCGGGGGCGGGCGCCTGCCCCCGCCCCCGCCCGAAAGCGTCGCCCGCATGACGAGCGCCTTCGGGCTCGAAGCCTATCAGCGCCTGAAACGATCGACGGTCGCGCTGATCGGCGCGGGCGGCACCGGCTCCGCCGCAATCCCTATCCTCGCACGCGCCGGCGTCGGACGGCTGATCGTGATCGACGGCGACCATGTCACCGTGTCGAATCTCGAACGGCTGCACGGCAGCACCCCGGCCGACGTCGAGGCAGCGACGCCAAAGGCGGCGGTCGCCAAGCGCAGCGTCGCAGAATATGCCCCGCATTGCGAGGTTCATGCGGTCATCGGCCGGCTGCCGCAAAGCGAGATCGTCGACCTGGTCGTCCAGGCCGATATGCTGATGGGGTGCACCGACCAGCATTCGAGCCGCATGGCGGTCGCCGACATCGCGGCGCGCTATCTGGTGCCGGCGATCGATTGCGGCGGGCTGATCGAGGGCGCCGACGGGATCGTGACCGGACAATTGGTACAGATCGTCCGCTTTTTGGCCGCCGACCCCTGCCCGGTCTGCCGCGGCATGATCTCCCCGACGCGCGTTCAGCAGGAATTGCTGCCTGCCGACGCGCGGCTCGATCCGGCGGGGCAAGCCGAACTGGCGATCGCGGCGGGTTTACGGCCCGACCCGATATTGACCGCCGTCCCCCAGATCGACACCGTCGGCTATATCACCACGACCGCGGGGACGCTGGCCGCGGGGTTCGCGATCGGCTGGCTGACCGGGCGCTTCGATCCGCGGTTCGAACGGCTGCAGCTCGATCTAGTCAGCGAAGCGTTGGGCGCGGTGGATCGGCCGCAGGCGGCGAGACCCGATTGCGATTGCACCCGCTCGCGCGGGCGCGCCGATCAGAGCGACTGCGGCAATCCGATCGCGGTGCCGCCGCACTGGCCCGCGGTACGCGCGGCATAGATCGCGCGGAGGCGCTCGAGCGACCGCCGCTGGGCGCCATTGTCGACATGCCCCTCGCCCGGTGCCGGATCGACCTCGAGCACGATCGTACCCCTATCGCCGAAATGATCGGGCAGATCCGCGAAGGGAAGCGACCCCGTCCCGAGTTCAAGCCCTTCGCTGACGATCGACCGCGTCAGATCATCCTCGTCCAGATGCGGCGCCGTTACCTGGGCCCGGTCCAGGCGCACCGCGTCGGAAACATGGAGATAGGGCATGTCCGCATCGACGAAGTCGAACGATTCCAGCCAGTCCGACGCGTCTAGATCCTCGTCGCTGATCCACGCGAAGCGCGGATCGCCGCGGGTCGCGTCATAGGCGGCACGCTTGCGGTTGAAGAGGTTCGCCGACAGCGTCGCATGGGCGACATCGACGAAAGGCTCGACGTTGGTGAGCCCTTCCGCGCGCGCGAAATCGCGGAATCGCGCGATTTCCCATGGGAAAAAATGATCGAGCGGACCCGAAAGATAGTTTTTCCCGTCGCGCGGCAACAGCGAATAATGGCCGACATTCTCGACGAGCAGCCGCTTGCCCGCTGCGGCCTGCGCGAGATCGCGAACCACCTCGTTGAATGCCGCCTCGGCCGCGCGCTTGTCCGCGACGCGCGGCGCGCCTTCGCCGAACACCAGTCCCCAATATCGATGCAGCACGATCGACGACGCCCCGATGCGGTCGGCGAACTCGATGCTGCGCAGGCATTGATCCGAATCGAAATCGCGCGAGGTCACCAGCTTCACCGATTGCAGCGGCACATGGACGACCAGCGTACTCGCGGGATGATCGGATCGAAAGCGCGCCACATTCGCGCAGGCGCGTTCGAACGTGTCGGGCGCGTCGATGTCGCGCGCGCCGAACGTATGCAGTTCGAGGCGGATCGGCAGTCCGAGCGCCGCCATCGCCTGCCCGCGTGCCGCCAGCTGGTCTGCATCGATTGCCGCTGCCTTCAGCGAAAAATCCACCATCAGATTGTCCTTCGTCACCGCCGAAACCACCAGATTGGTGCGAGTTTCCGGCACCACGGCCCCGGCTTTCGGGGTGATCCGCTTGACTCCATGGTATCATACCAATTATGCAATAGGCAGTAAGTTGTATCACATGTGGTAGTTAATCTTGGATTGACTTTATCACAGGTGGGGTGGGGCGAACAGATCGGCGGAGAACGCGGATGCCCTTGACTTGTCATGTCCGGGAAGACGGCACGAACGACGTGCAAGCCGCTCGCTCGGAGGCCGTGCCCAGCGCCCCTAGCCGCCCTTCCGGCGAATTTCGCGACATCGTCGATGCCTATGCGCGCGAAGGCGACGCGCTGTGCCGGTTGAGCCCCGCAATTCTGGAGGCGATGCGCCGCGACGGCCTGTTCCGCAGCCTGCAGCCGCGTCGCTTCGGCGGTCAGGAAGCCGACCTCGCGGCGTTTTTCGAGGATCAGATGGACATCGCCGCCGTCGACATGTCGACGGGATGGCTGTTCGGCGTGATGGGCGTACTGGCCTTCCATCTCGCCTTGTTTCCCGCGGAGGCGCAAACCGACGTCTGGGCGGCCGACTCCGATGCGCTGCTGGCCTGCAGCTATATGCAGACGGGAAAAGCGAACATTGTCGCTGGGGGCTATGAACTCGCCGGCCGCTGGCGCTTCGCGAGCGGCGCCGACTATGCCGATTGGTTCTTGCTTGGCGCCCGCATCGCACACGAAAGGGGCGACGAAGCCGTCGTCTTCCTCGTCCCACGCGCGGACGTGGCGATACACCGAACGTGGCAAACGGCGGGGCTCCGGGGTACGGGCAGCCAGGATCTGTCGATCGAGCGCTGCTTCGTTCCCGCGCACCGCGTTCACGGCATCCGCGAACGCTTTCTCGGCCAAAGTCCGGGACTCGCGGTCAACAGCGCTCCGCTTTATCGCGTCCCCCTCCCCCAATTGCTGGTCCGGGTCATATCGACGCCCGCGATCGGCGCGCTGCGAGGGGGGCTTGCCGCGCTGATCGATCATAACGCCGTCCGTCAGGACATCGCCGGACAGCGCGTCGCCGCGAACCCGGCGGTCCAGCTGACGATCGGCGAGGTTGCCGCCGACATCGACGAGATGACCACGGTGTTGCGGGCCGGCGTCGATCAGCTGTCGCACGCCGCCGCAGCGGGGGTCGATCTGTCGCTTCAGGACCGGATGATCCTGCGCCTGCAGGCCTCGCGAACCGCCGATCGTTGCTGCCGCCTGATGCACCGCATCTTCGTCGCAGCAGGCGCCGGCGGCTTGTCGTCCGAGGCTCCGTTCGGGCGCATTCTCGCCGACATTCAGGCCTCGCGGCAGCATGCCGCCAACCAGTTCGAACCCTTTGCCCAGACACTGGGGGCCAGCCTGCTGGGCCTCGAACCCGAGGACAGCCTGTTATGATCGGAGAGCGGACCACCCTCGACGTCACCCATCCGTCGCCGCTGCCGTTCAGCGTCGCCTTCGACCCGCGCGACGAGGACGACATCATGCGGCGCTGGCGGACGCTGCTGCGCGGCAATCAATGGAGCCACGGCGAACAATTGCAGGAGTTCGAGGTCGAATGGGCGGCGTGGAACGGGATTCCGGCCGTCGGCTTCGACAATTGGGCCGGCGCGGCGGCCGCGGTGCTCGACTTTTTCGATGTCGCCGGAAAGACGGTGCTCTGCCCGTCGAACACCTTTCTCGCGACTCCGCGATCAGCGATGAACGCGGGGGCACGGGTCGAATTCTATGACTGCAATCGCGAAGATCTGTGCGGGTCCTTTACCGATTTCGTCGAGAAGGCCGAACGCTTCAAGCCGGCGCTCGCCTATATCGTCCATATCGGCGGGCACATCGCGTTCGATATCCATCGGATCGCCGATTATTGCCGCACCCGCGGGATCGCGCTGATCGAGGATTGCGCCCATGCGGTCGGGGCCGACTGGGACGGGGTCCGCCCCGGCGCGTTCGGCGACGCAGGTCTCTTTTCGCTCTATGCGACCAAGACGATTTCCACCGGCGAGGGCGGCGTCGCGGTGACGGCGAACCCCGATCTGGAACGGCATCTACGCTCCTATCGCGACTATGGTCGCGGGTCACACTATCGCATCCAGGGGATGAACCACCGGCTCGACGAATTCCGCGCCGCGCTGGGCGTCGTCCAGATCCGCCGGATGCCCGAAATCGTCGGATGGAAACAGGCCTACGCCCGCGAGACACTCGACCCGCATTATCGAAACCGCGTCGAACTCCCCGCCGGCATGGGCAGCGGATATTATAAATATATCGTGTTCGAAGAAATACCCCAGACCACCGGAAAAGTCTACGAGCTACCATGTCACAAGATATTTGGTTGCGATGTTGAACTATCTAATACGGAATGGATATCAAAGAACCATTGGTGCGTACCAATATACTACCCAAAGCCGTAGAATTCGGATGAAATAACGATATTACTGGAATTTATTCTATTGCTTCATTGAGATCATAGGTCGGTACACGATCCATCGAGGAGAAAAGCCATGCGTGACGTTCTGGATATCAGAGGTGCGACGAACATGGTGCATCCGATATGGCTGTGGATCGACCCGACGAGCCGATGCAACCTCGCCTGCCGCCTGTGCTATACGAAGTTCAGCCACGGCAAGCTCGACCTCGATCCCGACAAGCTGGAGGATGTGCTGAGCCGGCTTGCCGCGTCACCGACGCTCGAGGTCAAGGGCATTCACCTCAACTGGCGTGGCGAACCGCTGATGAACCCGCGCTTCAACGAGCTGCTGGCGATCACGCGGCGACTGATGCCGGACGCGGCGCTGCAATGGCATACCAACGGGACGATGCTGACCGCCAAGCGGGTGCGCGAAATCCTGGACGTCCCCTACCCGCACAAGATTTTCGTCTCGCTGGACGGCGGCAACGCGCGCTCGCACGATCTGAACCGCGGCGAAGGCAATTTCGTCAAGACGATGGGCGGGTTGCGGCGGCTGCTCGACATGCGCGGCGACGACCGGCGCTATGCGACCATCGGCGTGTATCAGATCGATCTCAACCAGACCGAGGATGATTATGATCCGGAATTCGTCGAGCTGCTCGGCCGTGTCGACGATTATGTGAAGGTCACGCCGCTGCTGCCGGGCGGGGCGCACAGCAATGTGACCGAAATCAGCGACCTCGAAAGCGACAAGTCCCTCTACGATCGGATGCTGCAGGACATCAATCCCAACCTGCCGGTCCCCGCGGGATCCTGCTTCTGGGCGGGACATACGCTGTGCCTCGCCCCCGACGGCAAGGTGTCGGTGTGCGTGATCAGCCACGGGCGCGCGGGGATTGTCGGCAATCTGTTCGACGAAACGCCGGAGGCGGTCGTCGACCGCGCGGTCGCGTTCCGCCGGATGCTCGATTCGGCAGGCCGATCGTGCGTCGGCCATTGTTCGACCTGCCGCAAGCCCGAGGGCGACGTCCTGCCCAAGCACCGGCAACGGAGCCGGCCGAAGCAGACCGAAATCGCCTGAGGGAGGGGAAGGATGAGCACGAACGACTGGGCGATCGGGCTGATGACGGGGACGATCATCGACGGTTTCATCGATATCGCCGCGCTGCGAACCGACGGACAGGATATCCTAGAATTCGGCCCTTGGGCGCTGGCACCCTATCCCGACGCGTTGCAGGCGCTGATCGCCGCGGCGTTCGAAGCCGCGCTTGCCTGGCAGTTCGACGGCCCCGAGCCGGCGGTCTTCGCCGAGGCCGAGGAGGCGCTGACCCGCGCCCAGGCCGATGCGGTGGCGCATTTCCTCGACGCCCACGACATTCCAAGCCGCGCGGTGCGCACGGTCGGCTTCCACGGCCAGACCGTGCTGCACCACGCGCCTGAGGCTGGTCGGCCTGGCAACACCCGGCAGCTCGGCGACGGCGAGTTGATGGCGCGCCTGCTCGGTATCGACGTCGTCTATGATTTCAGGACCGACGATATTCGCGCCGGGGGACATGGCGCGCCGCTGTCGGTCTCCTATCATCATGCGCTGTTGCGGTACCTCGGCGCGGGCTCCGACACCGCGATCCTCAACCTGGGCGGCGTCGCCAATCTGAGCTGGGCGGACGCCGCGGGCGAATTGATCGGTTTCGACAGCGGACCGGGTGTCGGCCCGATCAACGACTGGGTCGTCGCACATGGTGCCGGCGACATGGACGTTGAAGGGAGAATCGCGGCCGGCGGCCGGGTGGACGAGGAGCGTCTTCGGGCTCTCCTCGTCCATCCCTTTTTTACCGCCATCTGGCCCAAGTCGCTCGACCGCTTCGATTTCACCGGATCGCTCGCCGACGGCCTGTCGCTAGCCGACGGCGCCGCGACGCTGACTGCCTTCACCGCGGGCACGGTGGGGTGTGCGCTCGACATGCTGCCGGTGCGCCCCGATCGCCTCATCATCTGCGGCGGCGGGAGAAAAAATCCGACGTTGATGGCCGAACTCGCCCGCCGCGCCGACGTCCAGGCGCTGGCGGCGGAGGCCGTCGGCCTGCGCGGCGATGCGGTCGAGGCCGAATGCTTCGCCTATCTCGCGATGCGGCGCCTTCGCGGCCTGCCGGTCAGCTTCCCCGAAACGACCGGCGTGCCGCACGCGATGCCCGGCGGCCGCGTCGCCTGTCCGGAGGCGGTGTCATGAGCACGGCCGACGCATCGGCCGCCTGCGAAACGATCGACGACGCCGCGCGCCGACTGTCGCGCGAGTTCGCCGCGACCGGGGACATGACCGCCCAGATCGCGCGACTGATCGAAATGGGGCGCGGCTTTCCCGGCCTGCCCGAAATCGATCGGAACGAGACGACCCGCATCCACGGCTGCCAATCGCAGCTGTGGCTGACCGGCGAACGGCAAGGTGACGTGATGACGTTCGGCGCCGATTCGGATTCGCTGGTAATGCGCGGGCTGCTCGCGATCATCGTTCCGCTCTACGACCGGCGGCGCCCCGCGGATATCCTGAGCTATCTGAGCGGCGACGCCGACGATCTGATCCTGACCCTGGCCCCCAGCCGCGCCTCGGGCCTGCGCCTGCTGAAACGGCGGATCAGCGAAGCCGCGGAGCGCGCGCTGTGAGCGGGGATCCCGGCGACTATTATTCGCGCCAGACGGTGGTGCCGGAGATCGGCGCGGCGGGACAAGCCGTCCTCGCGCGGTCGAAAGTGCTCGTTATCGGCGCGGGAGGCCTCGGCTCCCCTCTTCTCATGTATCTCGCGGGGGCCGGCGTCGGTACGCTGGGGATCGTCGATTTCGATATCGTCGAACCGTCCAACCTGCACCGCCAGATCCTGCACGGGATCGACCGCATCGACACCCCGAAAACTGTCAGCGCGATCCGCACGCTGTCGAACATCAACCCGCATATCGACCTGATCCGTCACGACGAGCCGATCGGTGCCGCCAACGCCGCGCGGCTGGTGGCGCAATATGACCTGGTCGCCGACGGCAGCGATAATTTCGAAACGCGCGATGCGGTGCATGCGGCCTGCCGCGATGCCGGCAAGACGTTGGTGAGCGCCGCAGTCCAGCTGACCAACGGGATATTGACGACATTCAAGTCGCACGAGCCGGGCGACAACCCCTGCTTCCGTTGCCTCTATCCCGATCGTCCCGACGCCGACGTCACGCCCAGTTGCTCGGCGGTCGGCGTTCTCGGCCCGGCGGTCGGAGCGATGGGATCGCTGCAGGCGATCGAGGTGATCAAGGAATTGCTCGGCATCGGGCCGAGCCTGTCGGGCACGCTGGCCATGTACGATGCCTTCGCGTGCGAGATCGAAAAGTGCGAACTGCCTCGGCGGGCCGGATGCCCCGCCTGCGGCATCGCGGTTCAGCCGCCGGTGACCGGAGGAAACAAGCCGACCGTATCGACGGAAGCGACGGGATGATCGCGCTCTACATAGCGCCGGTTCACGGTGAAGCGCAAATTGCCCTCGGCACTCGCGACCGCAGCAAGATCAGGATAACGCCCCGAAAGGAAATTAACAAGCGAAGCAATAGTATTACATCCGTCCGGTAAATCAATCTCCTCCGAAGCAAGACCAGTCTTCGAACGGAGCCAAGAGAAATAGGTGACTCGCATGTCAGGAACCCTTTGCTACGCCTCGATTTATCCGAATAATTTTCACTTTATCATATTTCATGTTCGGATTCATCCGATTTTTGAACGATTTTTCTGATCGGAGAGACAAAATGGCGGGTGCATTGCACGGGCTGAAGGTCATCGACATGTCGCGTTACATTGCCGGCCCCTTTTGCGGTCAACTGCTGGGGGATCTCGGTGCCGACGTAATCAAGGTCGAGCGGATCGACGGAGGCGAAGAAGGGCGCCGCGTCGGCGAGGCCGTGGCGGGCGACACGTTTTTCTTTCTATCGGCGAACCGCAACAAACGCGGGCTGGCGGTGGATTTCCGCGACCCCGAAAGCCAGGCGCTGCTAGCCGACCTGGCGGCAGAGGCCGATATCCTCGTCGAAAATTTCCGCCCCGGGACGCTGGAGGCGATGGGAATGGACTGGGACAGCCTGCGCGCGCGCAATCCCGGGCTGATCCTGGTGCGCATCACCGGCTTCGGGCAGGACGGGCCGCTGGCGCAGCATCCCTGCTTCGACGGCGCCGCGCAGGCGATCAGCGGGCTGATGGCGATGACGGGACGGCACGACGGGCCGCCGACGATGTCGGGGGTTTTCGTGTGCGATTACACGACCGCGCTCTATGCGACGATCGCGGCGCTTGCCGCGGTGCGCGCGCGGGCCGAAACCGGGCTTGGGCAAGTCGTCGAGGCGACGCTGATGGACAGCGGTCTGGCGTTGATGACTACCGCGATTCCCGAATATCTGGTCAATGGGGACCTACCCCCGCGGCTGGGCAACCGCGACCGCTATCTCTCACCCTCGCACTGCTTTCGCGGCCGCGATGGTGGCTGGATCTATATCGTCGCGGGCAACGACCAGCATTTCCATCGTTTCGCCGCCGCGATGGGCAAGCCCGAGCTCGCCGACGACCCGCTCTATGCAACCTTCGTCGCGCGCAACGCCAATGTCGACACGCTGGAAGAGTTGATCGACGGGTGGGCGGCCGATCACGACAGCGAAGAGATTTTGGAAAAGCTGCACGAGGCCGACATCCCGTGTGAAAAGGTGGCCACCATCGCCGACGTGGTCGCGAACCCGCAGGTGCTTCATCGCCGGCAGATCGTCGACGTTCCGCATCCGGTTGCGGGATCGATCCCCTTTCAGGCGCCGGCGCTGAAATTGTGGGGCACACCGACCGAAATCGCCCGCGGCGCGCCCGGGCTCGGCGAGCATAGCGGCGACATATTGAAGGATTGGCTGGGCTATTCCGACGCCGATGTCCGCCGGGCCGAGGAACAAGGGCTGATCTGAAGGGAGCAAGACAATGCCGCAGCGCGCGCCGGTCGAGCCGATCTGGAGCCCCGAACTGATCCGGGACGATTTCCCGCTGATCGCGGAACTGTCAGGAACCGGCGCGCGCATCTATCTCGACAATGCGGCGTCGGCGCAAAAGCCGCGCTGCGTGATGGACAGCATGACCGAGGCTGCCTTCACCCGCTACGCCAACGTCCATCGCGGCGCGCATTGGCTGAGCGACCAGGCAACCGCGGGCTATGAAGGCGCGCGCGCGCGCCTACGTACCTTTCTGAACGCGCCGAGCGCCGAGCAGATCATCTTCACCAAATCGGCGACCGAGGCGATCAACCTGGTCGCTTCGGGATTTGCCGCGACGATCGAACCGGGCGACGAGATTGTCGTTTCGGCGCTCGACCATCATGCCAATCTGGTGCCTTGGCACATGCTGCGCGAGCGCAAGGGCGCGGTGCTGCGCTGGGTCGATCCCGATCCGCTCGGCCATCTCGATCCCCAAAGCTTTGCACGGGCAATCACTTCGCGGACGCGGTTGGTCGCGGTGACGCACATGTCGAATGTCGTCGGCATGCTGACACCGCTCGAAGAGATCGTCCGCGTCGCGCACGACAGGGGCGTGCCCATACTCGCCGACGGCACCCAGGCGGTCGTGCATCATCCGGTCGACGTCGCGACGCTCGACGTCGATTTTTACGCGCTCACCGGACACAAGCTTTACGGGCCGACGGGGATCGGGGCGCTTTACGCGAAGCGCGAATGGCTCGAACGGATGCCGCCGATGCTGGGTGGCGGTGAAATGGTCGCGGCGGTCGGGCGCGATCATGTGGATTATGCGCCGCCGCCGCACAGGTTCGAGGCGGGTACCCCCCGATCCTGGAAGCGATCGGCCTTACGGCCGCGCTCGATTATATCGACGCCGTCGGGCGCGCGCGCATCGCTGCGCACGAGACCGCGATCGGCGGCTATGCCCGCGAACGGCTCGCGACGATCGAAGGACTCGTGCTTTACGGCGACCCGTCGCAACCCGGCCCGATCGTCACCTTCTCGATCGCCGGTGCCCACGCCAACGACATTGCCGCCATCCTCGATGCCAAGGGGATATGCGTCCGTGCCGGGGCACATTGCGCGCAGCCGCTGCATGCGATGCTGGGCGTCGCTTCGACGTGCCGCGCATCCTTTGCCATGTACAGTACGATGCAAGAGGTCGACGCGCTCGCCGATGCGCTGCACGACGCCCGGCACATGCTCGGCTGAAGCCCCCAGCGGCGCCTAGGAAACGCCGCCGATCCAAGTCCCGGCGACGTCAAGAGCATCGGTCAGATGCACGATATCGGCGCGCGCTCCGGGCGCCAGCCTTCCGTGCATGCCCGCCAGCCGCAGCAGCGCGGCCGGCGTCGCGCTCGCCATATGGCACGCCGTTTCCAGATCGACCTGCATCATCGCAACCGCGTTGCGAACCGCCGCGATCATGTCGAGATCGGACCCGGCCAGCGTTCCCTCGGCCGATCGCAGCGCTCCCGCCTCGCGCACGATTTCGACATCGCCGATATGAAAACGCACGATGTCCGAACCGACCGTCGGCATTGCGTCGGTCACCAGCATCAGTTCGTCCGGCCCCTTGGCACGAAAGGCCGCCTTCAGCGCAGTCGGATGAACGTGATGTCCGTCGACGATCAGACCGCAGATCAGCGGCGAGGAAAGCGCGGTTCCGACGCTTCCCGGTTCTCGCCCCGCAAGCGGTGGCATAGCGTTGTACAAATGGGTCATCGCGCCGAGCCCTTCGTCCATCGCGCGGTCCATCTCTTCGCTCGTCGCGAGCGTATGCCCGGCGGAAACGACGACGCCGCGCGCCGTCAGCGCGGCGATCAGTCCAGGCCGGACGGTTTCGGGCGCCAGCGTCACCAGCGTCTTGCCAACGCCGAGGGAGGCAAGCAGATCGACCGCCGCACCGTCCATTTCGCGCAGCTTCGCGCCGTCGTGGATGCCCTTCTTCCTTTCGTTCAAAAAGGGACCTTCGATGTGGATGCCGATCACGCCCGGGACTCCGGTCGCGATCGCCTCGCGAACGGCCGCGATTCCGCGCGCGATGACAACGAGATCATCGCTGATCAACGTGGGCAACAGCGCGGTCGTCCCGAACCGCCGGTGCGCTTCGGCGATCGTCCGGATGCCGTCGATGGTCGGGCTGTCGTTGAACAGCACCCCTCCGCCGCCGTTCACCTGCGTATCGAGAAACCCTGGAACGAGGTGCCCGCCGACCAGCTGTTCGATCTCAAAGCCCGCGGGAATATCGGTCGCCGGCACGATGCCGATGATCGTCGGCGGTTCGACCAGCAAGGCGTGATCGTCGATCCACCCCAACGGGGTCAGGATGCGCGCGCCGGTCAGAGCCCTTTTGCTCATATCGTTTCGGTGACCTTTTTCAACAGCGGCGGCGCATCCGGATCATACCCGCGCCCGACCGCCAGCGCATCGGCAAAGCGATAAAAGGACTGGATCATCGCGACGGGCGCGGTGACCGGATGCATCGCGTCGACGATCGGCAGCGCAATGGCCGCGCCCTTGGCCGCGCCTGCCGCCGCGACGATCGCGCCCCTCTCGGCGAATTTGGCGAGCAAGGGCTCCCATCCCGCCCGCGCACCGTCGAGCGGAGGAAAGGCGAGCACGGGGACGTCGGCCGACGAGCGCCATCGGGCCGTGCGCGACCTCGGCCATACTGAAGGCCTCGGCGTGGATGCCGCATGTCTCCTTGCATTTCAGCGCCGCCTCGAGCGCGATCCCGAACGACGGTCCGCGCCCGAGTACGAACAGGCTGCGCGCCGGCATAAGGGGCGCTAGCGCCGCATCCCACGACAGGTCCCACGCTTGGCGCAGATGATCGGGCAAGGCGGCAACCGCCCCACGCAGCACAGGATCGTCGCCGCACTCCGAGGCGATCTGGGCGAAAGCCGCCAAGGTCGCGATATAGCTTTTGGTAGCGGCTACGCTCCGTTCGGGGCCCGCGCGCAGCGGCACGACAATATCGGCCAGCCCGGCGAGCGGCGACGCATCGTCATTGACCAGCGCGATCACGACGGCCCCCGCCTCGCGCGCGACCTCGGCCGATGCCAGCAGGTCGGGACTTTTTCCCGATTGCGACACGAGGAGGAAGGGTTGCCCCGCCATCGCCTCCATCTGAACGCGATAGATCGATCCCAACGAGGGCGGGTGCGACGACACCGGCTTGCGAAGCCGCGTTTCGAACAGGAATTTGGCGAAGGCGGCGGCATGGTCGGAACTGCCCCGCGCGCAGGTGAAGATCGTATGCGTCGCGGGACGCGAAAGGAGGTCGGCAACCTGCTGCGTGGGCGCCGCATTGTCTGCCAGCTGGCGGGCGACGACCGCGTCTGCCTCGGCGGCTTCGCGGAACATGAGACTGGAACCGGGGCGGAAAGCGGATATCATATAATACCTATATAATACCAGTTTACCTTGCTTCGCAAGGCGGTTATGCTGTGCGCATGCCAAATCTGCAGACTTCCCTATCGGATCGCTTTGGCGAACGATTGATCACGGCCGAAGCCGCGCGCGCCACCTATGCGCAGAGCGAAGGCCATCACCCCGGTCTTCCCCCCGCGCTCGTCGCGCAACCGGTGTCGATCGACGAGGTGCGCCAGCTTGTCCGCGCTGCGGTCGAACGGGGGATGCGCATCGTCGGCTATGGCGCGGGCACGTCGCTCGAGGGGAATGCGGCGGCGATCGCGCCCGATACGCTTGTCGTCGACTTTTCGCGCATGAACGCGATCGTGGAAATCGCGGCCGAGGATCTGCTCGCCGTGGTTCAACCGGGCGTTACGCGCGAAAGCCTGAACGACGAACTACGCACCACCGGCCTGTTCTTCCCGGTCGATCCGGGCGCCAATGCGACGCTTGGCGGCATGATCGCCACCCGCGCGTCGGGAACGACGACGGTGCGGTACGGCAATATGCGCGACAATCTGTTGGGGTTGAAGATCGTGTCCGCGGCGGGCGAGTTGATCCAGACCGGCACCCGTGCGCGCAAGTCGGCCGCGGGATACGACCTGACGCACCTGTTCGCGGGGTCCGAGGGTACATTGGGGCTGATCGTCGAGGCGACGCTGCGTCTGCACGGACAGCCCGAGCATATCGTGGCGGCGAGTTGGGATTTCGCGAGCGTCGAGGGGGCGGTCGATACGGTGATCCAGACGATCCAGTCGGGCGTCCCGGTTGCGCGGATGGAACTGCTCGACACGCAAGCGGTGCTGGCCTGCAACCGGCAGAGCCATCTCGGCCTGCCCGAAAGCCCAACGCTGTTCCTCGAGTTTCACGGATCCGAGGCAGGCGTCGCCGAACAGCTTGAGATCGTCCGGATGCTGGGCGACGCGAATGGCGGCGGCACACTGCAGTCGGCGACCGCGACCGAGGAGCGCACCGCGCTGTGGAAGGCGCGCCATCACCTGCTGTGGGCGTCGCGGGCGATGGTCCCGGGGGCGCAGGCGTGGATCACCGACATCTGCGTTCCCATATCGAAGCTGGCCGAGGCGATCGCGCGCGCGCAGACGATGATCGAGGCGTCGGGGCTGTTCGCGCCGATCCTGGGCCATGTCGGCGACGGCAATTTCCACGTCTTCTTCATCCTGCACCCCGACGACAAGCCCGGATGGCACAAGGCCGCGACGATCAACGACGCGATGGTCGAACATGCGCTCTCGGTCGGGGGCACCTGCACCGGCGAACATGGCATCGGACTGGGAAAGCGCGACGCCTTGCTGGCCGAACATGGCCCTGCAGCGGTCGCGATGATGCGCCAGCTCAAACAGGCGCTCGACCCCGCCGGGCTGTTCAATCCGGGCAAGATCTTCCTGTAAAGCCCATAAGCTAGACCTTGAGCAGGAGTCCGCGGCGCCGCAGCGGCCGCAGCAGCATCCAGCACACCGCCACGCCGAGCAACGCAAAGGCGAGCGAAGCCCATATCGGCGGTAGCCCCATCGTCTGCAGCAAAGCGATGAGATGCGTCCACAGCATGTCGCCGTCCGCCAGCCGATACCGTAGCGCCGCGATCAGCAGCATATGGATGACATAGAGCGTCAGCGCGGCCTGCCCGGCAGCGACCAACGGCTGCACGAGGGCACGCCGCCCGATCAGCGGCCAGGCAAAACGGAGCGCCGCCCAGGACAGCGCACCGGCCCCCGCCGTCACCAGCACGAAACTCGCCGTCCATAAGTTTTTGTTGATGGGCAGGAACGGCGCTGCGGCCGACCCCGCTAGCACCAAAAGCGCGCCGCCCCCCGCCAACCGCACCGTCCGCCCGCCCGCGCCCGCCAAGCGCGCCATCACGACGCCGAAAAGACCGCTGGCGAGCGAAGGCAGGGTCGACAACACCCCCTCCGGATCCCAGCTGCCGCGCAAGATCAGACCAGGCAGAAGCTGCCGGTCGAGCCAACCGCTCCAGCCGCCGCCAGGGGAAAGGTCGCGATGGGCG